>CANGCW010000016.1 GCA_947452525.1 Actinomycetota bacterium | reverse complement strand
CAGATCTTCTTAACGCTTGGCTTAACCTTCACGATCTTCCTACTTTCACTTTTCTACTGCACCGATAATTACGAGTCGAACTAAAAACTTTACTTGTAACGATAGATAATGCGACCTCGGGTGAGGTCATATGGACTCAGTTCTACGATTACACGATCCTCAGGCAAGATACGAATGTAGTTCTGTCGCATCTTTCCGCTGATGTGTGCAAGCACAACGTGTCCATTGGTAAGCGTTACTCGAAACATTGCGTTCGGAAGAGCTTCAGCAACGGTGCCCTCGATCTCGATTGCGCCATCTTTCTTAGCCAAGCAGTACCCACTAACATCTCGAAATATTGCCCGTTTGGGCAGAGGGAAAGTTTATCGGGGCGAGTCGAATTGGCGAAATCGGGCCATTTCGACCCCCAATCTGCTAAAAGCAGGTGTTATCCCGAAGTTACTGGAGGAGATCGGAGATATCCACCCCAAGGGCGCCAAGTCTGGCCTTGCCCCCATCGATGCTGGTCAGGACGAAGGGCTTTCCATCCGGGAGGAGGGCGAAGCTCTGCTCAAAGTGGGCGCCATTGCTCTTATCGACCGAGACGACGGTCCACTCATCCTTGAGGACCTTAGTCGTCGCAGATCCTTGGGTAATCATCGGCTCGATGGCGAGGGCGATTCCGGCTACCAGTTCAGGACCCTCCCCTGGCTTGCCATAGTTGAGGACATGGGGCTCCTGGTGCATCTCGGTACCGATGCCATGACCACCATATTCGCGAAGAATTCCATACTTGCCTTGGGAGTCGATATATCCCTGGATTGCGGCGGAGATATCGGTGAGATGTCCCCCAACCGATGCGGCAGCGATTCCACGCCACATCGATTCATCGCAGACAGCCATCAACTTCTGGTCTTCGGGAGTTACCTCACCGATACCAAAGGAGATTGCTGAGTCGCCATGCCAGCCATCAACGATGGCTCCGAAATCTAGAGAGAGCACGTCGCCATTTTCGAGCGGGCGCTCATTAGGAATGCCGTGGACAATCTCGTGATTGACCGATGCGCAGAGCACATTCGGATAACCGTAATATCCAAGGAATGAAGGGGTCGCACCGCGATCACGGAGATGTTGTGCGGCAATCGAATCTAACTCGAGCGTTGTGACGCCAGCCTTTGCCGCCTCTTTCATCAGGAGGAGGGCTTCACCGACAACGATTCCGGCACGGCGCATCTTCTTGAGATCATCAAGAGATTTGATCTGGATTGCCATGAAACTATATTAGTGAACGACGGCCGCGCTGAGGGCAGCAATTGCACGATCTGTAATTTCAGCGACATCACCGCGAGCCGAGGTCGTAATCAAGAGACCTTCATTGCGGTAGAAGGAGATGATTGGCTTAGTCTGCTCTGCGTAGACCTCGAGGCGGCGAGCGATTGTTGCCTCGTTATCATCTTCACGCTGCATGAGCGCTCCCCCGCACTTATCGCAGATATTCTCAACCTGTGGTGGGTTGAAGATCGCGTGGAATGGTGCGCTACAGGCGCTACATGTGCGACGACCTGAGAGGCGCGAAATAATCTCTGCATCCTCAATGCTGAGTTCAAGAACTGCATCCAGTGGCGTTGCCTTCTCAGCAAGTACTGCACGGAGAACCTCTGCCTGAAGGACGTTACGTGGGAAGCCATCGAGGAGGAATCCTGATTGAGCATCATCCCAAGTAAGGCGATCCTTCACCATCTCATTTGTTACAGAGTCAGGAACGAGTTCGCCCTTATCCATATATGAGCGAGCAAGAGCACCAAGCTCAGTGTTGTTCTTGATATTGGTGCGGAAGATATCGCCCGTTGAGATATGAGGAATGCCGTAGTGCGCAGCAAGATGAACGGCTTGAGTTCCCTTACCTGCACCTGGTGGACCTACCAGGATGAGACGCATTAGCGGAGGAATCCCTCATAAGAACGTTGCTGCAACTGGGATTCGATCTGCTTTGCAGTATCAAGACCGACGCCGACGACGATGAGGATTGCAGTTCCACCGAATGGGAAGTTCTGCGTCGCACCAAAGAGGACGAGAGCGATGATTGGAATAATTGCGATAATCGCGAGGTAGAGCGCGCCCGGAGCAGTAATACGTGAGAGCACGTACTGGAGATACTCAGCTGTTGGGCGGCCAGAGCGGATACCTGGAATAAATCCACCGTACTGCTTCATATTATCTGCAACTTCATCTGGGTTAAATGTGATTGCAACATAGAAGTAGGTGAAGAAGATAATGAGTGATGCGTAGAGCGCGATGTAGATTGGGTGATCGCCCTTAACGAGATTCTGCTGAATCCATACTGCCCACTTCGCAGATGAACCAGAGAAGTTCACGATAAGTGAAGGGATGTAGAGAAGTGATGATGCAAAAATTACTGGGATAACACCAGATTGGTTCACCTTAATTGGAATATAGGTGCTGGTTCCACCGTAGCTCTGACGACCTACCTGGCGCTTTGCATATTGCACCGGAATACGACGCTGAGCCTGCTCGACGAAGACAACTGCTGCGATGGTCAATATTCCGACACCGGTTACGAAGAGGAATGCGAAGAGACCCTTCTGTAACTTGATTGACCAGAGCTGTGTTGGGAAGCGAGCTGCGATGGATGTGAAGATAAGGATCGACATACCGTTACCGATACCGCGATCTGTGATCAACTCACCGAGCCACATGATGACAGATGTTCCTGCAGTCATGACAGCAACCATGGTGAGGATGCGAGGCCATGAAGTGTCAGGGATGATTGCAGATGCGCAACCGCTGAAGAGACGACCAGGCGTGCGCGCTACAGCGATGAGAGCTGTTGATTGAAGGATTGCAAGACCGACTGTGAGGTAGCGCGTGTACTGCGTGAGCTTTGCGTTACCTGACTGGCCCTCCTTCTTCAACGCTTCAAAGCGAGGAATCACGACGGTCAAAAGTTGAACGATGATCGAGCTGGTGATGTACGGCATGATGCCGAGTGCAAAGACTGAGAGCTGAAGTAGCGCTCCACCAGAGAAGAGGTTGATCAGACCGAAGAGGCCACCATTGTTAGCCTGCTTCAAACAGAGCTGGACATTCTTATATGAGACGCCAGGTGTTGGCACGATCGAACCAAAACGGAATAGTCCCATGATGGCGAGAGTGAAGAAAATCTTCTTGCGTAGGTCTGGGGTCCTAAAGGCCTTTCCGAACGCTGAAAGCATCTTTACTCCTGACTATTCCGTCTTAATTCGTTAATTACCGTGTATTGCTTTTACAAGTTCAAGCGAGCGAGATTAGAGCTTTGAGATCGATCCGCCAGCAGCAGCAATCTTCTCAGATGCTGATGCGGAGAAGCCGTGAACCACGACGTTGACCTTGACTGAAATCTCACCGTTACCAAGAACCTTGATTGGGTGACCATCGCGGGCTGCGCCCTTAGCGACCAAAGACTCAACTGTTACATCTCCACCCTTAGGGAAGAGAGCGTTAATTGTTGAGACATTCACTGGCTGGTACTCCACGCGCTCTGGGTTCTTAAAACCACGGAGCTTTGGAAGACGCATGACCAATGGAAGCTGGCCACCTTCGAAACCTGCGCGAACGACGTTACGTGCGCGAGTTCCTTTGCCGCCACGACCTGCGGTCTTACCCTTTGACGCCTCACCGCGGCCCTTACGGGTGCGATCCTTCTTGGCGCCTGGGGCTGGACGAAGATGATGAACCTTAAGAACCATTCTTATTCAACCTCCTCAAACTTTACGAGGTGGCGAACGGCAACAACCATGCCACGAATCTCTGGACGATCTTCCTTGATGACAACGTCACCAATTCTCTTGAGGCCAAGAGAGCGCAAGGTTTCGCGGTGCTCTGGACGAGCGCCAACCTTGGAGCGAAGTTGAGTAACTTTTAGACGAGGCATTATGCACCTACCTGTGCTGCGATGGCACGAACAATTGCTGCTGGTGCTACATCTTCGAGTGGGCGGTTACGACGAGCAGCGATTGCCTGTGGGGCTTCGAGAGCCTTGAGTGCAGCAGCTGTTGCGTGAACCATGTTGATTGGGTTATTTGAACCAAGTGACTTGGTGAGAACATCAGTGATGCCGACACAATCAAGTACAGCACGAACTGGACCACCAGCGATAACACCGGTACCTGGAGATGCTGGGCGGAGCAGAACTACACCTGCAGCAGCTTCACCCTGTACTGGGTGAGGAATGGTGCCGTTAAGAACTGGAACCTTGAAGAATTGCTTCTTCGCATCTTCAACAGCCTTAGCGATTGCTTGTGGAACTTCCTTCGCCTTGCCGTAGCCGACGCCGATTGTTCCCTTCTGATCGCCAACAACGACGAGAGCTGTGAAGGAGAAACGACGTCCACCCTTAACAACCTTCGCTACGCGGTTGATGAAGACAACGCGCTCTGTGTACGGGCTCTTCTCTTTCTCTGGCGCACCGTCACGACGATCGCGGCGTGGGCCACGGTTATCTGACTTTGCTCCACCTTCACGAGGAGATTTATCTGGAGTAGTTGCCATTAGAAGTCCAATCCGTTCTCGCGAGCTGCATCAGCAAGTGCTGCGATGCGGCCGTGATACTTGCTTCCACCGCGATCAAAGACCACTGTAGAAATACCCTTTGCCTTCGCGCGATCTGCGATCAACGCACCAACGGTGCGAGCCTTTGCAGACTTATCTGCAGATGCGCTACGGAGATCTGCCTCCATTGTTGAAGCGGAGACGAGTGTCTGACCAATTGAGTCATCAACGATCTGCGCTACAAGGTGACGAGATGAACGTGAGACAACAAGGCGTGGACGTGATGCTGATCCAACGACCTTCTTGCGAACACGGAAGTGGCGACGACGGCGGGCATTCTGTGCCGAGCCTTTAACAACCTTTACACCGATAGCCATTACTTCTTACCTGTCTTTCCTTGCTTGCGGCGAATCTTTGCGCCTTCGAGATGAAGTCCCTTGCCCTTGTAAGGATCTGCCTTACGGAGCTTCTGAATCTTCGCCGCGACTTCGCCAACGAGTTGCTTATCGATACCTGAGATCGAGAACTTTGTTGGAGATTCAACCTTGAAAGTGATGCCTTCTGGAGCTGTGAAAGGAACGTTATGGGAGTATCCGAGTTGGAACTCAAGATCTCTGCCCTTTTCAGCTACACGATAACCAACACCGACGATGTTGATTGTCTTCGAGTAACCGTTTGTAACGCCCTCGATCATGTTCGAAACCATGGTACGTGACATACCGTGGAGTGAACGCGCTGTTCTGCTGTCATCCGGACGAACAACGAGAAGCGTTGACTCTTCCTTCTTCACAGAGATTGGCTCAACAACATCAAATGCAAGTGAACCCTTAGGTCCCTTAACAGCAATGTTCTGGCCAGCAATAGTGACTTCGACTCCTGCTGGAATCGCAATAGGTAAACGACCGATACGTGACATCAGATCACCATACGTAGGCGAGAACTTCTCCGCCTACCCCTTGCTTGTTGGCTTGCTTATCAGTAAGCAGACCAGATGATGTTGAGATGATTGCAACTCCAAGGCCACCGAGGACCTTTGGAAGTGCTGTTGACTTTGCGTATACGCGAAGTCCTGGCTTGCTGACGCGGCGAAGTCCTGCAATAGAACGCTCGCGGTTTGCACCAAACTTCAAAGTAAGGGTGAGTGTCTTTCCGAAGCCGTTGGCATTTGTCTCGACTTTAAAGTCTGAGATAAATCCCTCCTGCTTAAGAATTTCGGCAATGCGAACTTTTACCGATGATGAGGGCATAGCTACCTCATTATGGTAAGCAGAGTTCGCGTTGCGCAGACGTGCAAGCATGTCTGCGATCGGATCTGTCATTGTCATTCGGTTGGCCTCTGGCCTTTCTCGTAGCGGTTTCCGGTCTTTACCGGACCTTCCACGTAGTTAGTTGTGGGGGTAAAAAATGAATGTAGTGCGGGTACTACCAAGATGCCTTTGTGATGCCAGGAAGCTCACCACGATGTGCCATCTCGCGGAAACAGATACGGCAGATGCCGAACTTCTGATAGACCGCATGTGGACGACCACAACGCTGGCAACGTGTGTAACCACGTACCTTGAACTTAGGCTTACGAGCGGCCTTAACTTTGAGTGATGTCTTTGCCATGTTAAGAGCCTCTCTTAGTTCTCACGGAATGGAAAGCCGAGTTGCTTCAAGAGCTCGCGACCTTCTTCATCTGTCTTGGCGGTGGTGACGAAGGTGATATCCATACCACGGGTACGGTCAACCTTGTCCTGCTCGATCTCTGGGAATACAACCTGCTCGGTAAGACCGAAGGTGTAGTTACCGTTTCCATCAAATTGCTTTGGTGAGAGTCCACGGAAGTCACGGATACGAGGCAATGAGATGGAGAGTAGGCGATCTGCGAACTCCCACATACGATCATTGCGAAGTGTGACGTGTGCTCCAATTGGCATGCCCTCACGCAACTTGAATTGCGCGATTGACTTACGTGAGCGAGTTACTTGTGGCTTCTGACCTGTGATGATGGTGAGGTCGCGGATTGCGCCTTCGATCAACTTTGAGTCACGAGCTGCTTCACCGACACCCATGTTTACGATGACCTTGGTCAAGGTAGGAATCTGCATGACATTCTTATAACCAAACTTAGCCTTGAGAGCTGGCTTGATCTCAGCACGGTAACGCGTCTTTAGACGAGGAGCTGTCACTGTTGACATTAGATGTCCTTCCCGGTGCGGCGTGAGATGCGGACATTCTTGCCCTCATCATCAACGCGTGAACCTAAACGAGTTGCCTTGCCATCGCTATCTACCAACATGACGTTGGAGAGATGGATTGGAGATTCCATTGTGATGATGCCGCCGACTTTGACGCCGCGCTCTGTGGTGTCTTCCTTCGTGTGCTTAGTGACACGATTGACGCCTTCAACAGTAACGCGATCGTTATCCTTGTTGACGTTAAGAACAGTGCCTGTGAGGCCCTTATCTTTTCCAGCGATAACCAAAACGGTATCGCCCTTCTTAATATTCGCCATTATTAGAGCACCTCCGGCGCTAATGAAATGATCTTCATGAACTTCTTGTCGCGGAGTTCGCGAGCAACTGGTCCGAAGATACGTGTTCCACGAGGTTCGCCATCAGCCTTCAAGATAACTGCTGCGTTCTCATCAAACTTAATGTATGAACCATCAGGGCGACGGTTCTCCTTGACGGTACGGACGATGACAGCCTTAACGACCTCACCCTTCTTAACCGTTCCGCCAGGGATTGCATCCTTGACGGTACAAACGATGATGTCACCGATACCGGCATAGCGGCGTGATGAACCACCAAGTACACGGATACAAAGGAGTTCCTTTGCACCAGTGTTATCTGCGACGCGAAGTCGCGATTCCTGTTGAATCATTCTTTAGCCCCCTACTTTGCCTTCTCGATAATCTGCACTACGCGCCAACGCTTTGTCGCGGAGAGCGGACGAGTCTCCATCAAGAGAACGCGATCGCCGATACCGGCTTCGTTATTCTCATCGTGAGCCTTCAACTTATGTGAGCGCGCAATAACCTTGCTGTAAAGGCCGTGCTTCACGCGATCTTCGATAAGAACAGTTACGGTCTTATCCATCTTGTCGCTGGTTACAACACCTTCACGAGTCTTGCGGAATCCGCGAGTTGTCTCGGTCATGCTGCGCCTCCAATTCCTAGCTCACGTTCACGCAAAATTGTGTAGATGCGTGCAATCTCTTTGCGGACCGCTGTTAGGCGACCATGGCTCTCAAGCTGGCCAGTTGCTGCCTGGAAGCGAAGGTTGAAGAGCTCTTCCTTTGCTTCGCGAAGCTTGACTGCAAGCTCATCTGTTGAGAGAGCGCGTAACGTCTCTGCTGAAACAATATTCGCCATTAGAACTCCTCACGCTTTACTACGCGGCACTTCATTGGCAACTTGTGCATAGCACGGGTCATTGCCTCTGTAGCGATATCTTCTGCAACACCAGAGATTTCAAACATCACGCGACCTGGCTTGACGTTTGCAATCCACCACTCAGGAGAACCCTTACCGGAACCCATACGAGTTTCAGCAGGCTTCTTTGTGAGAGGACGATCTGGGTAGATATTGATCCAGACCTTTCCACCACGCTTGATGTGACGGGTCATAGCAATACGAGCAGCTTCAATCTGACGGTTAGTCACATATGCAGGCTCGAGAGCTTGAATTCCGAAGTCACCGAATGCAACAACTGTTCCGCCCTTGGAAGCGCCTGCGCGCTTTGGGTGGTGCTGCTTACGGTGCTTAACACGACGAGGAATCAACATTTACTTCTCGCCTCCCTCTGTAGTTGCAGGTGCTGTTGCAGCTGGTGCAGCTACTGCTGCTGGAGCTGAAGCTTCTGAGCGGTTGCCCTGTGAGCGACCACCCTGTGGGCGTGATGGACGTGAAGGCTTTGGTGCACGTGCAGCTGCGAGTGCATTTGCTGCACGCTCTGCGCGGGACTCGATAACTTCACCCTTGTAGATCCAGACCTTTACACCAAGGCGACCGAATGTTGTATGTGCCTCATAGAAGCCATAGTCGATATCAGCGCGGAGTGTGTGAAGAGGTACGCGACCCTCACGGTAGAACTCTGAACGTGCGATTTCTGCGCCGCCAAGACGTCCGCCAACCTGTACGCGGATACCTTCTGCACCAGCCTTGAGAGCTGCCTGCATTGACTTACGCATTGCGCGACGGAAAGAGACGCGAGCAGCGAGCTGCTCTGCAATTCCTTGAGCAACGAGTTGAGCATCAATCTCTGGGTTCTTCACTTCGAGAATGTTGAGCTGAACCTGCTTGCCGGTGAGCTTCTCAAGATCCTGTCGGATGCGATCAGCTTCTGTTCCGCGGCGACCGATAACGATGCCTGGACGGGCTGTGTAGAGATCGATACGTACGCGCTCGCGAGTACGTTCGATTTCAATACGTGAAACGCCTGCGCGCTCCATGCCCTTGCTCATCTTGCGACGAATCTCGATATCTTCTTTTACATAATCTTTGTAGAGCTTCTCGGCATACCAGCGAGACTTAAACTCGGTGGTGATTCCAAGGCGGAAGCCGTGTGGATTGACTTTTTGACCCATTTACTCGGCCTTCCCTTCACCGGCTGCAACTGCAGCCTTCTTATTTGCTGGCGCCTTACGTGGACCGTTTGAACGGAAGCCACGATCATCAGAGAGCACCAATGTGATGCTTGATGTGCGCTTGCGGATTGTGAAACCACGACCCTGAGCACGTGGACGGAAACGCTTCAGTGTGAAGCCCTCATCCACTGTCGCTTCTACAACCCAAAGTTCTGATGGATCGCGAAGTGCTGGGTTCTTCTGCTTTGCATTAGCAACTGCAGAGTTCAAAAGTGTGAAGAGGTCTGCACCGATCTCCTGTGGTGCGAACTTCAGCGTGATGAGGGCGTTATCGGCACGCTCTCCACGGATGAGGTTGACGACACGACGAGCCTTCTGAGGTGTGCAACGGATGTTACGAAGTACTGCCTTCGCAACAAGCTGATCTGCTGTAGGTACGTTCTTAGCCACGGTTAGCTCTCCGATCGTCACCCTTGACGTGACCTTTGAAGGTACGAGTTGGCGCAAACTCACCGAGCTTGTGGCCAATCATTGCTTCTGTAACGAATACTGGAACGTGCTTACGACCATCGTGCACAGCGATTGTGTGACCAATCATTGATGGGATGATCATGGAGCGACGTGACCAAGTCTTAATAACATTCTTGGTGTTCTTCTCATTTTGAGCATCTACCTTTTTGAGGAGATGGCCGTCCACAAATGGACCCTTCTTTAAACTACGTGGCATCTGAAGTGGGCCCCTTATCTCTTCTTATTGGACTTGCGACGGCGGACGATCATTGCATCTGAAGCCTTCTTCTTACGAGTACGGCCTTCAGGCTTACCCCAAGGTGAAACTGGGTGACGACCACCAGAAGTTCTACCTTCACCACCACCATGTGGGTGATCAACAGGGTTCATAACAACACCACGAACGGTTGGGCGCTTGCCCTTCCAACGCATACGTCCAGCTTTTCCGTAGTTGATGTTTGACTGCTCAGCGTTTCCAACTTCACCAACAGTTGCGCGGCAACGGACATCGACGTTACGGATTTCGCCAGAAGGCATACGGAGTTGTGCGTATGGACCTTCCTTAGCGACGAGCTGTACTGATGCACCAGCTGAGCGAGCGATCTTTGCTCCTCCACCTGGGCGTAGTTCGATTGCGTGGATAACGGTACCTACTGGGATATTGCGAAGTGGCAAGTTATTGCCTGGCTTGATATCCGCTGTTGGACCATTCTCAATCTTGTCACCCTGCTGCAACTTGTTAGGAGCAATGATGTAACGCTTCTCGCCATCTGCGTAATGGAGAAGTGCGATACGTGAGGTGCGGTTTGGATCGTATTCGATATGGGCAACCTTTGCTGGAATGCCATCCTTATCGTTACGAGTAAAGTCGATGAGACGGTAAGCACGCTTGTGACCGCCACCTTGGTGACGAACTGTGATGCGACCGGTTGAGTTACGACCACCCTTTGAGTGAATTGGACGGACCAATGACTTCTCAGGAGTTGTACGTGTGATCTCAGCGAAATCAGGAACGCTTGCACCGCGTTGTCCTGGTGTCGTTGGCTTGAGTTTACGTAGCGCCATTTTTTATATTCCTCTGCTTCTTCTAGACCCTGCTCCCTTAGGAGACAGGACCTCCGAAAAGATCGATGCGGTCACCGGCTGCGACATGAACGATTGCGCGCTTTGTGTCGTTGCGCTTTCCAAAACCAACCTTGGCACGCTTGCGCTTGCCCTCGCGGTTCATGGTGTTCACGCTGAGAACCTTGACTCCGAATACCTTCTCGACTGCAATCTTGATCTCAGTCTTGTTAGCGTCTGGAGCAACGATAAATGTGTACTTGTTCTGATCGAGAAGGCCGTAGGACTTCTCAGATACAACAGGGGCTAGAAGGACATCGCGATGGTCTTTCATGCAGACACCTCTACTTCACTTTCGCGGGCGATAGCAGATGCAACCTTTGCTGGACCTGCGATGAATTCACGGATAGCAGCCTCTGAGAAGACAATGTCATCTGACTTGAGGATGTCATACGCGTTAAGTTGATCATTAACGATGAGGTGAGTGTGCTCAGCGTTACGAAGTGAACGCCATGCAACATCCTCAGAGCGAGCGAGAACAACGAGAAGGTTCTTACGGTCAGAGAACTGACGAACAGCTGTAATCGCACCCTGTGTTGTTGGTGTTGAGGTGATGCTATCGATGACGTGAATACGATCTTCACGCTGACGATCACTCAAGCATCCGCGGAGTGCAGCTGCAATCATTTTCTTAGGTGTGCGCTGGTCATACTTACGAGGTACTGGACCGTGCGAGACACCACCGTGACGCTGAAGCGGAGCACGGACGGAACCCTGACGAGCACGACCTGTTCCCTTCTGTGCGTGAGGCTTCTTACCTGTACCACTAACCTCTGCGCGGGTCTTAGCCTTCGCAGTACCAGCACGAGCAGCTGCAAGTTGTGCAACAACTACCTGGTGGATGAGTGGGACATTAGTTTGAGCATCGAAGATCTCAGAAGGAAGATCGATTGATCCAACCTTCTTGCCTTCTGCACTCTTAATGTCGACTGTTAGCGCCATGAGTTATGCACCTGCCTTTGATACGTGCGTAGAAACCGCGTGCTTTGCTGCAGAGCGGATGAAAATTGTTGACTTTGCTGCACCAGGAACTGCACCCTTGATAAGGATGAGGCCCTTCTCTGCATCAATAGCGTGAACCTTGAGGTTCTGGGTTGTGACCTGCTCGTTACCCATACGTCCCATCATGCGCTTACCCTTGAAGACGCGACCTGGTGTTGTACGGTTACCGATAGAACCTGACATACGGTGCTTACGATCTACACCGTGAGAAGCTCCGATACCGCCGAAGCCGTGACGCTTCATAACACCGGCGGTTCCCTTACCGCGTGATGTTCCGGTTGCATCAACCAACTCACCAGCAGCAAATACCTCTGCGGTGATCTCTTGGCCGACTGAATATGAAGATGTATCTGAGATGCGGAGTTCAGCAACCTCATTACGTGGTGTTACGCCAGCCTTCGCGAACTGTCCAGCGACAGGCTTAGTAACTTTGCGTGGATCAACTGCACCGAAAGCGAATTGGATAGCTGAGTAGCCATCTTGCTCAACTGTGCGGATCGCTGTGATAACGCATGGACCAGCCTGGATAACAGTTACTGGAACAATCTTGTTGTTTGCGTCAAATACCTGGGTCATGCCTAGCTTTGTTCCAAGGATTCCCTTGATAGCTGCGCCCTCTGATTGGATAGTTGTCATCTTCGTCCGTCCTTAGAGCTTGATCTCAATGTCAACGCCGGCAGGAAGGTCAAGACGCATCAAGGAGTCAACAGTCTTAGGTGTTGGATCGATGATGTCGATTAGACGCTTGTGCGTGCGCATCTCAAAGTGTTCGCGGCTGTCCTTGTACTTATGAGGAGAGCGGATAACACAGAAGGTGTTCTTCTCTGTTGGTAGCGGTACTGGGCCAGCTACGGTCGCGCCTGTGCGCTCGACTGTCTCGACGATCTTCTTCGCCGATGTGTCGATCACTTCGTGATCGTAGGCCTTGAGCCGAATGCGGATCTTCTGTCCCGCCATTTGCTTCTCCTTATATCTGCTTTTAATTCTGCTTGATGAAAACTTCTGTAAAAAATTCTTCGTCCTGCGGTATTGCTTGCCACCCTTTAAGTGGAGGCGACCAGGTGATCGCCTCCACTTTTAACAGGAGGACTTTGCTATTTCTTTATTACTTCTTGATCTTTGTTACGCGACCTGCGCCGACGGTACGACCGCCCTCACGGATAGCGAAACGGAGACCCTCTTCCATCGCGATTGGTTGGATCAAGACGACAGCCATTTCGGTGTTATCGCCAGGCATAACCATCTCGGTACCTGAAGGGAGTGTTACAACGCCGGTCACGTCAGTTGTACGGAAGTAGAACTGTGGACGATAGTTGTTAAAGAATGGTGTG
>CANGCW010000015.1 GCA_947452525.1 Actinomycetota bacterium | reverse complement strand
AGCGTAATGATGTTGTGCTTAGCGAGTTCGTAGATGATTGCACCAGCAAAGGTAAGTGCTGTTCCTGCTGCAAAGAGCGGGAGAATCCAGAGAATCGGTGAGCGATACACAACGATAAGGATGAGTGCGACTACGCCACCTGTTGTGAGGAGCAGGCTTGAATCGAGTGAACCGAATGCACCGAAGAGATCAGATATAAGTGCCGCAAATCCTGTTACATGGCGAGTAAATCCATTCTCTGCCGCGAATTGGGCGGTGTAGTAACGGATTGCATTTGTAACCGCAGGAAGGGCAGGCTTCTTATTGGGTAGGTTTGCGCCAGTCTTAGAAGAGTCGAATGGAATCGAGGCAAGAATTGCCTGCTTATTCGCTGAGGCAAATGCGCCGAGTGGTGCCTTGGGAGTGAGGAACTCTCCGATAGTGCCGGTGACACCTTCAACAGGTTTGCCATCGATATCGACGAGTGGCTTAGCTGGAATGGTCTGGAGATAGCCGTTGACCTTCGCAACGTTGGCATCAGAAGCATCGCCTACGAAGAGAACGAGCTCTGGGAGGCTGAGATTCTGTCCTTGGGTGAATGCCTTGGTTGCGGCAGTGAACTTCTCTGACTCGACTGAGGCTGGCAGGAACTTGGAGTTATCGTTCTTCTGAACGGTTGAGAGTTGGCCGAAGAGTGAGCCGGTAACTGAGGAGATAAACATCCAGACGACAACTGAGAGAACTGCAACCCAGATGCCTTTACGAGCCGTCTTATCCTTCGGGGTGAGGGCGCCCTCGCCCTTATTTTTGGAGAAAATCATCAAACTCCGCCTTCTTATTCATCAAGATTCACTGGTTTAGAGGGCGAGTTTACCGATTCCCGAGCTGAAACCCGCCTTTTCGCCTTCTCGCCCCGAGGCAATTACTCTTGCGTCATGGCAACACCCCGCGTGGCATCCGCGATCTCCCTGAAATCCATGGGCCTGGTCGACTACGAGGAAGCGCTCGCGAGCCAGCGTCGCATCCATGCCGAAGTCGCAGAGGGACTTCGCCCCAACACTCTTATTCTTCTTGAACACCCATCGGTCTACACAGCAGGTCGCCGTACCGAGATCCACGAACGCCCCCTGGATGGAACCCCGGTTATTGATGTCGACCGCGGCGGAAAGATCACGTGGCACGGAATTGGTCAGATTGTTGGCTACCCCATCGTCAAACTTCTTAATCGCAACGATGTTGTTGGCTTTGTTCGTGAGATTGAGACCGCGATCATCGCAGTCTGTAAAGGGTTTGGAATTCCGGCTGAGCGATATTGCGAACGCTCTGGTGTTTGGATTCGCGACGAGAAGGGCGACCGAAAGATTGCCGCCATCGGTATCCGTGTCGCAAAAGGTGTAACCATGCACGGCTTCGCTCTCAACGTGGATCCTGACATGTCCTACTTTGATCGGATCGTGCCATGTGGCATCGCTGATGCTGGCGTCACATCGATGGCGAAGGAACTTGGACGTAAGGTCACCATTGAAGAGGTAACTCCAATTCTCGAAAAACATCTCTACGAAGCGTTAGCGAGGGTTTCATAAATGACATCGATCGCACCTGAGGGTCGCAAGTTGCTCCGTATCGAGGCGCGTAACGCTGAGACACCGATTGAACGTAAGCCTGAATGGATCAAGACTCGTGCAAATATGGGTCCGGAGTACACACACCTTCGCTCACTCGTAAAGTCCGAGGGGCTACATACCGTCTGCCAAGAGGCCGCTTGCCCAAATATCTTTGAATGTTGGGAAGATAAAGAAGCCACCTTCCTCATTGGTGGCGAACGCTGTACTCGTCGCTGCGACTTCTGCAATATCGATACCGGTAAGCCAGAGCCAGTTGATCGCGACGAACCGCGCCGCGTAGCTGAATCTGTCCGCACCATGGGACTGAAGTACGCGACCATTACTGGTGTTACTCGCGATGATCTTGAAGATGAAGGTGCGTGGCTATACGCCGAGACAATTCGCCAGGTCCATGCGCTGAACCCTGGAACAGGCGTTGAGATGCTCGCTCCTGATTTCAGCGGCAAGCCAGAACTACTCACGCAAGTATTTGAGACTCGTCCTGAAGTGTTTGCTCATAACCTTGAGACTGTTCCACGTATCTTTAAAGAGATTCGTCCTGCATTCCGTTATGACCGTTCCCTAGATGTTATCTCTCAGGCTCGCGCATTTGGATTGATTACCAAGTCAAACCTGATTCTTGGAATGGGTGAGACTCGTGAAGAGGTTTCACAAGCTCTCGTTGATCTTCATGCAGCAGGTTGCGATCTCATCACTATTACCCAGTACCTTCGTCCAACTGCGAAGCATCACCCTGTTATCCGTTGGGTAAAGCCACATGAGTTCGTTGAGTTAAATGACGAGGCGCTCGCGATTGGATTCTCCGGAGTTATGAGTGGTCCACTCGTTCGCTCAAGCTATCGTGCGGGTCGCCTCTTCAAGCAGGCGCAGCAACGTCGCCAGGAAGCTGGCGCTAACTAATGGCAGATATCGTCTATCCCCCAGTCGTTGTTGGACTGAAGACCTTCTGGAAGTTGATGGGTCTCAGGTTTGATTTTCGCGGCCAGGAGAACCTGCCAAAGTTGGGTGAAGGTGGCGCAGTTCTCGCTATCAATCACATTGGTTACTTAGATTTTGCACTTGCGGGCACGGCAGCTCTTCCGATGAAGCGTTACATACGCTTCATGGCAAAGAAAGAGATCTTCGACAATCCGATCTCTGGTCCGCTGATGCGAGGCATGCACCACATCAGCGTTGATCGCGAATCAGGATCAACATCACTCGTCGCAGCGCTTCGCGCACTTCGTTCAGGTGAGATCGTCGGCATCTTCCCTGAAGCGACAATCTCTCGATCCTTTGACGTGAAGAAGTTGAAGTCAGGTGCAGTTCGCCTTGCGCAGGGAGCCGGAGTTCCCGTTATTCCGGTCGCTATCTGGGGCAGCCAACGCATCTATACCAAGGGCCATAAGAAGCATTTTGGTCACAATCGAATTCCGGTATCGGTTACCTTCGGCGAACCAATCACGGTACCGAAGGGTGCAGATATTCTCGAGGCTGAGGAAGATTTACGCCTGAAGTTAATTGCCCTTCTCGATAAAGTGCAGAAGGATTACCCAGATTCACATCAAGGGCAATGGTGGGCGCCAGCACGACTCGGCGGCACAGCGATGTCACTTGAAGAGGCAGAGATTGAAGGCGCTCGAGTTCGTGAAGCGCGGCTTGCAAAGTTAGAGATGAAGAAGCAGAAAAAGGAGAAGAAGTAATGGCGCTATTTAAGAGATCCAAGAAGACTGAACCGGTTGCAACAACACCTGAGAAGCAATCTCAGATGGCTGTTCTCAAGGATGCCCTCAAGCTCACCAAGCGCGAGAAGCCAGCATCACTCCTCTACTGCCTACTCGCATTCCTCGTCACTTGGGGTGGCGGAATTCTCCTAGGAGTATCAATCGGTCATCCGATCTATCTCGGAATCCTCTCTCTTCCTCTTGGCTTCATCGTTGCATTCTTCCTCTTCACTCGTTTTGCAAACTCCGCCGCATTCTCTTCAATCGAGAACCAGCTCGGTGCAGGCGCAAGCGTTCTTATGGGAATCCGCCGTGGCGTCAGCACAACTCCTGCAGTCAATGTGAATCGTGCACAGGATATGGTCCACCGCAGCGTTACTCGCGCCGGAATCGTCCTCGTTGGTGAGGGTGGATTTGCGGTTCGTCAGATGGTCGCAGATGAGAAGAAGAAGGCTGAGCGCTTCGTTCCTGGCGTACCTATTTATGAATTGATTGTTGGTAAGGGCGAGGGCCAGGTTCCACTTCGCACGCTGCAGAAGCGCGTCAAGAAGTTACCTAAGAAGTTATCAGCGAATCAGATGCGCGAAGTTCGTAATCGCCTCAAGGCTGTTGGCGGAATGTCTATGCCGATTCCTCAGGGTCCACTTCCAAAGGGCGCCAAACTCCCCCGTCGTTAATTCGACCCTTACGCGGAAATAAGTTTTACAACCTCTGTCCCTGCGAATACATCGTGCAATCCGCGACCCTCTTTTGTGATGATCGCTGGAAGAACGAGACATATTCCCGCCGTGCGAATCAATACCTGCACCAGGCGCGGCTTTTTTCCCGTATGGATATCAACCACGCGTAGCTTCAAGGGCAACTGGCCAAAGGAAGCTCCGGCGAGATAGGTCATGAGCGCAACTTCAAAGCCAAAGACGCCTACGTTGACGGCGTAATCAGAGCTGCTCGCTCCGGGTGCGATGAGGGCTGAGATCGGTAGGGCGATAATCCACCAATCGATACAGAGAGCGGCGAACCGGCGGCCAAATGGGGCGTGAATGGACATCTCCAAAGGCTACCCGAGACACGACAGCCGGAGACCCGTAACATGTTTGTAACATCTTTTTTATGCTCAATTCACCCCTGTGCCATACGATTCCACCATATCTCGGGCTCGGTGATGCGCCCAAAGACGCCTGCAACTCACTCAGTAATGGAGCAGCATGTTCAAGAACTCAACCGAAATCTTTGATTTCATCAGAAAGAATGACGTCAAGTTAATCGACGTCCGCTTCACCGATCTTCCGGGAATTCAACACCACTTCAACGTTCCAGTTGAGTCATTCGATGAGGCTGTCTTCACTGACGGACTTATGTTTGATGGTTCTTCAATTCGTGGATTCCAATCAATTCACGAATCAGATATGAAGCTCCTCCCAGTTCCAGAGTCAGCATTCATGGATCCATTCCGCGATGAGAAGACTCTCGTCATCATCTTCTCTGTCCATAACCCACATGACAACTCGCCATATTCACGCGATCCACGTGGCGTTGTTGCAAAGGCTGTCGACTACCTCCGCTCAACAGGAATTGCTGATACAGCATTCTTCGCACCAGAGGCAGAGTTCTACGTCTTCGATGCAGTCCGTTATGAGACAGGCATCAACAAGGCAGTCCACGAGATTTCTTCATACGAAGGTGCATGGAACACAGGCGTCAAGAATGATGAAGATGGCACACCAAACCGCGGTTACCGCACACGCGTTAAGGGTGGCTACTTCCCTGTATCGCCAACAGATCAGTTCGCTGACCTTCGCGATGCGATGGTCATGGAGCTAGGTCGCGCAGGTCTTCTCGTCGAGCGTTCACACCATGAGGTTGGAACCGCTGGCCAGATGGAGATCAACTACCGCTTCTCAGATATCTTGCACGCTGGTGACGATGTAATGAAATTCAAGTACATCATCCGCAACGTTGCGTGGGAAGGCGGCAAGACCGCAACATTTATGCCAAAGCCGCTCTTCGGAGATAACGGTTCAGGCATGCACGTTCACCAATCACTCTGGAAGGATGGCAAGCCACTCTTCTTCGGTGAGGGCTACGGAGATCTCTCCGATATGGCTCGTTGGTACATTGGCGGACTCTTGAAGCATGCTCCATCACTTCTCGCATTCACCAACCCAACAGTGAACTCATACCGTCGTCTTGTTCCTGGCTACGAAGCACCAGTAAACCTCGTTTACTCTGCGCGTAACCGTTCAGCCTGTATCCGTATTCCAATCACTGGTTCAAATCCAAAGGCAAAGCGCATCGAGTTCCGTTGCCCAGATCCTTCTTCAAACCCATACCTCGCATTTGCAGCAATGCTCATGGCTGGTATCGACGGAATCTTGAACAAGATCGAGCCACCCGCTCCAGTGGATAAGGATCTCTACGAGCTCGAGGGTGAAGAGGCAGCTGCCATCCAGCAGGTTCCTGCTTCACTCGAAGCAGTACTCGACAATCTTGAGAAGGATCACGAATTCCTCCTCAAAGGCGGAGTATTCGCACCAGATCTCATCTCAACATGGATTGATTTCAAGCGTAAGAGCGAAGTTGATTACGTTCGACTACGTCCACATCCAGCTGAGTTCGAGCTCTACTACGACATCTAAGTCGTACTCTTTGAGAGAAAGCCCCGAAGCGATTCGGGGCTTTCTTATTTCTCCAAGTAAACTGCCCACATGAGCAACATTGCCGGACTATCGGCCATCGCCTTTGGCCTTCAGGCCTTCGTAACCCTTCTCGTGATTCTTGATCCACCAGGGGCCACACCAATCTTTCTTGCCCTCGTCGCCGGTCGCACCCAGAAGGAGCGCGTCCGTCTCGCATGGCAAGGCGCTGGCGTCTCACTCCTCGTTATCGTGACCTTCGCGCTATTCGGCAAATTTATTCTTAACTATCTACATGTCTCATTCGATGCATTGCAAGGTGCAGGCGGATTGTTGATGCTCTTGATTGCACTCGAACTCTTGACTGGAAAAGATAGTGGCGGGGATTCAGAAGCGAAGGATGTCAACGTCGCGCTAGTTCCACTCGGAACTCCCCTGCTTGCAGGTCCAGGTGCGATTGTGACGACGATGCTTTATGTACAGTATGCCCACACAACGCAAATGAAGTTGGCCGTGGCTGCTGCAATTATCGCCACCCATCTCATCATCGGTCTAACTCTGATGTTCTCAACGAGAATCCTCGCAGTCATCAAGGAATCGGGCGTAGTTCTCATGGCTCGAGTCGCGGGTCTCCTCCTTGGCGCCATCGCAGTCGAGATGATCGTCACTGCCATTAAAGGATTCTTTAATCTCGCATAACTCGTGAGAGACTTGCCGAATGATTGCTACCCAGAGTGTTGAACTACGTGCTGGGGCAAGACTCCTAGTAAAAGATGTCGCCGTCCGTATTAACCATGGCGACCGCATTGGATTCGTTGGACGAAATGGCGCCGGTAAGTCGACTCTCGCAAAGGTTCTGGCTGGTGAAACTCTCCCAGCAGGTGGTCAGGTCACCCGCACTGGAACAATCGGCTACCTCCCACAAGATCCACGCACCGGTGATCAAGAAGAGACTGTTATCAACCGCATCCTCTCTGCCCGCGGCTTGGATCTCATCCATACGCGTATGCAGAAGGTCGAAGAGGAGATGGCGAATGCATCCCCTGATGAGCTAGAGAAGGTACTCGATCGTTATTCACGTGTACAGGCTGAGTTCGATACCGCAGGTGGATACTCGGCACAAGCAGAGGCTGAATCCATCGCAACCAACCTCGGACTTCCCGAGCGAATCTTTGAAAACTCTCTTGAAGGCCTTTCTGGTGGTCAACGCCGTCGCGTTGAACTCGCACGCCTTCTCTTTAGCGGTTCTGAGACGTTGATTCTCGATGAGCCAACCAACCACCTTGATGCCGACTCCATCATCTGGCTCCGCGAATACCTTATGCGCTACTCCGGTGGCCTCGTCATCATCTCCCACGATGTGCAGCTGATTGAAACCGTTGTAAATAAAGTTTTCTATATCGATGGAAACCGAAACGTTATTGATGTCTACAACATGGGCTGGAAGAAGTATCTCCAGCAACGTGAGGATGATGAGCATCGTCGTAAGAAGGAGCGAGCAAACGCTGAGAAGAAGGCTGCGATCCTTGCTAAGCAGGGTGAGAAGATGCGCGCGAAGGCATCGAAGGCTGTCGCTGCTCAGAATATGTTAAAGCGTGCCGACAAGTTGCTTAGTGGTCTTGAGGATGTTCGTAAGAGCGACAAAGTTGCCAACCTTCGTTTCCCTACTCCAGCGCCTTGTGGCAAGACGCCACTCATGGCACATGCGCTTTCAAAGTCTTACGGTTCACTCGAAATCTTCACAGATGTAGATCTCGCTATCGATCGCGGTTCACGCGTCGTAATTCTCGGACTTAACGGTGCAGGAAAGACAACGCTCTTGAAGATGCTCGCCGGTGTTCTTGAATCCGATACTGGTGCGGTTGAGCCAGGTCACGGCGCGAAACTTGGTTACTACGCCCAGGAGCATGAATCACTCGATTTCGAACGTTCTGTTCTTGAGAATATGGTCTCTTCAGGTGAGAACATCTCCGAACAACATGCTCGCCAGGTGCTTGGTTCATTTTTGTTCTCTGGCGATGATGTACAGAAGCCGGTAAAGGTTCTCTCTGGCGGCGAGCGAACACGTCTGGCACTTGCAACTCTTGTTGTCGGTTCCGCGAATGTTCTCTTGCTCGATGAGCCTACAAATAACCTTGATCCAGCATCACGCGATGAAATTCTTGGCGCGCTTACTGAGTATCAAGGCGCAGTTATCTTGGTATCACACGATGAAGGCGCCGTTAAGGCCCTTAAGCCAGAGCGCGTACTCCTCCTCCCAGATGGTGATGAAGATATCTGGAAGGACGAGTACTTCGACCTAATTTCGCTCGAGTAACGCGAGTAATTTATCCGCGAAGCGCGGCTGCGAACTCTCTGAAGTCCTCTACGAGGATATCCATCTCACGCTTTGTGTGGGCAAGGCTGACAAGCCATTGCTCATCAAGTCCCGGAGGCGTGATGATTCCGCGGTTGAGTGACCAGAGCCATGAGAGCTCGGCAACTTCGAAATCAGTCGCCTTGTAATCACGGTAGTTGCGCACAGGATCAATTGACCAGGTGATGCAACCCTTAATTCCGAAACCAACAACATGGGCAGGTAGTTCGTACTGATCAATGATGTCCGCAATTTCATTGAGCGCTGCGAGATTGAGGCGTTCAGCCTCCCCTAGCGTCTCATCGGTACAGATCATGTCAATCGCGCGTACACCAGCCATTGCTAGCGGGTTACCGTTAAATGTGCCGAAGTGGGCCATACGGTTATCTGTAACCGCATCCATGATCGCCTTCTTGCCACCGAATGCAGCAACAGGAATTCCGCCACCGATTGATTTAGCTAAGCAGACCATATCTGGAGTTACGCCGAGGCGATGAGCTGCACCGCGATGTCCAGCGGTGAGTCCAGTCTTAACCTCATCAAAGATGAGAACGATCTTGTACTTATCGCAGAGCTCACGAACGCCTTCGAGGTAACCCTCATCAGGTAGAACGATTGCGAGATTTTCAAGAACCGGTTCAACGATAAAGCAAGCGATCTTCTCAGCGTCTGATGCGAAGCGACGCTCGAGAGCTGGAAGATCATTGAAAGGTACTACGAAGATTGGGCCAGGAGTTGAGCCAAGTGGAATAACCGGAGTTGGGTTTTCTGCTGGTCCCGCTTCGCTAAGCGCTGGCTTTGCTGAAACGGTGAACGGGTCATAGCTACCGTGGTAGCCGCCCTCGACCTTAACAATTGCATCCTTGCCGGTGTAAGCCTTCGCTGTGCGAACTGCATACATCGTCGCTTCGGTACCAGAGTTAGTGAAGCGAACCTGGTCGAGACCGAAACGGCGGCAGAGGCGCTCTGCTGCATCAGTGGAGATTGGTGACGGTGTTACGAAGAGCATTCCTGTCTCGAGGGCGCTCTTAGCCTCAGCAACCACAACTGGATTGAGGTGACCGGCGAGCATTGCTCCAAAGCCCATGGAGAGATCGAGGAGGTCGCGGCCGTCCACATCCTTCATCCAAGCGCCTTTAGCTGATTCGATGGAGATTGGGTATGGGTCCCAGTGCTGGAAGCTGGAGACGACGCCGAGAGGAAGCGTCTTGACAGCTCTTTCAAATTCAATGCCAGAGGCCTTGGTCTGCGAAGTGAACTTCTTCCACTCGGACTCAATCAGGCTGGCGACGCGTGCCTTATCAATTGGCTTTGTACTCTTTGCAGTGCGGCGAAATGTTTTAGTTGTTTCAACAGTGTTCGTCATTATTAATGCGCCGGGAACTTTCGACTTTTGCCGAAATACAGCGCTACTCCCTATCAATTTTTTAACAACCGTCTTTGATACGGTCATTTAGTGCTTCTGTAAGGTAGCAGAGGCGCCAGATTAAGTCACCTCTACCTCGCTCAATCACCCCTTGCGTCTTACTTAAATCCGCCTTTATTAGACTTTTTTTCAATAATCTTCAAAGAAAAAGAATTCAAGCCGTACGATTGGCCAATGAGTTCAGCCCTCCATTCATCGCGTAACACCATTCTCTTTATTCAGAATGATGAGACCGATCCCCCACATCTTGTGGGTGCCTGGCTCGCTGCAGAAGGATTCAACATTGAAAATATCAAGGCATATGCAGGTGAGGTAATACCTACCGAAATCTCAGAGAAGATCGCAGCGATCATTCCCCTCGGCGGTCATATGAATGCGAATGAGGATGTGCTCTATCCATTCCTCACTGTCGAAAAGAATTTGCTCCGTAAAGCTGTCGAAGAGCGCGTTCCGGTCTTCGCAATCTGCCTCGGTACTCAGCTTCTCGCTGTGGCCACAGGTGGAAAGGTTGAGCAATCACCTTCAAGTGAGATTGGCATCTTCGATATCGATCTCAATGAGAGCGCGAAGAGCGACTCGGTATTCAACTTTGCCACAAGTGTAAAGGTAACTCAGTGGCACGAAGATGTTGTCACCGAACTTCCACCCAAAGCGGTTCTTCTCGCTTCAAGCCCACTCTGCACCAACCAGGTCTACAGAATCGGTGAGACCACCTACGGCGTCCAATTTCACCCAGAAGTCGATAGTGGAATCATCCGTGACTGGGAGGAGCATGCCGACCACGCTCTCCAGATGTCAGATAAGCGTGGCGTTGAGGCTGAGGTCGCTGAGTATGACGAAGAACTCGTCAGAACGTGGAAACCCGTTCTACAATCGTGGGCATCGGTTGTTCGCAACCACTGGAATGGAAAGGCCTAACCATGTGCCGCTTGATGGGTTATGTCGCATCAGAGAATACAACGTTCTCAGCTCTCGCCGGTTCTACTTTCGCTGAATTTCAATCACTTGCGAGCAAGCATCGCGATGGTTGGGGCGTTGCAGTAACTCCTACTCAAGGCGATGCACAAGTCATTCTTGATCCGGGCACCGCTCTCGATAACGCGAAGTTTGCTGAAGTGACCACTTCTCTTAATAGCGATGCCGCACTACTTCATCTCCGTTGGGCGACTCTCAACCTCAAAGTTGATGAGACAAACACTCATCCATTTACCCATGGCGAGTACTCATTTATTCACAATGGCTCCATCAATCCCCCAAAGTCTCTTGAGCAATACGTTGCTGAGGATTTCAAGGAGCACTTCGTAGGAGATACGGATTCGGAGCGTTACTTCTACGCAATCCTGACTTCTATCCGCCAGCATGGCCTCGAAAATGGAGTCATCGAAGTAGTTCGAACCATTCGCTCGTCTCTCGATTATTCAAGTGTGAATGCCATGCTTCTCACCCCTCACAAGTTCATCGTTATCACTGAATTCAATCCTGCGAAGATTCCTGGCGGCGAGGGCTCTGAGTACTACGACCTTTACTACCGCCGTGATGAGCGTGGCGTGCTCGTTGCCTCCAGTGGCTGGAATCAGGATGGATGGGTGCAACTACCTAACCATCGGATGCTCGTTGTAGACCGTTCCACCCAAGAGATTGAAATTTTCGAGATTTAACTCACTCGTAACGCGCTTTTTGCTCTCATTAGGCTGAGTGGCAACCCTCGCCCACTACTCTTGACCCATACTTCCAGCACATCTACTTCCTGAGAGCTAGGTAATTTCTTACATGAGTAAAAACACTTCCGAATATCCTGACGGCCAAGATCCCACGCGTTGGAGAGCCCTCTTCGTAATCGCGATCTCACAGTTGATGGTCGTCCTTGACGCATCCATCGTGAACATCGCGATTCCAAAGGCGATGGTTGATCTCCATATCTCACGCGCGAATACACAGTGGATCATCACTGCATACACCCTCGCATTTGGATCACTCCTCTTGCTCGGTGGCCGCATCGCCGACTTCGTTGGTCGCAAAAAGGTCTTCATCATCGGTCTTGCTGGCTTTGCAGCTGCAAGCGCACTTGGCGGATTTGCTACGACACAGGGAATGCTCTTCGGTGCTCGCGCACTACAAGGCGTCTTCGGTGCACTCCTCGCTCCTGCAGCACTCTCCATCATCAACGTCACCTTCACCGTGCCTAAGGAGCGCGCGAAAGCATTTGGCGTCTATGGTGCGATTGCAGGTGGCGGAGCGGCAATCGGCCTCATCCTCGGTGGCGTCCTCACTCAATACGCTTCATGGCGCTGGTGCTTGGGCGTAAATGTCCCAATCGCGCTCATCGCAATTCTTCTCGCAATTCCATTCGTACACGAATCGCGCGCTGATGGCGATCACAGCTATGACATCCCTGGTGCAATCACTGTGACAATCGGTCTCGTCTCGCTCGTCTACGGCTTTAGCCGTGCGGCAACATACGGTTGGGGCAAGGTCAGCACTTACCAGTTCTTCATCTTGGCTGCGATTTTTATCGTCGCTTTCTTCTACATGGAGTCAAAGGCAAAAGGCCCACTTCTTCCAGTCCGTGTTCTCGCAGAACGTAACCGTGGCGGTTCATACCTCGCGACACTTCTCGTGGGTTCAGGCCTCTTCACAATGTTCTTCTTCTTGAGCCTTTACTTCCAGCAGATTCTCGGCTTCTCAGCACTCAAATCCGGCTTTGCCTTCCTCCCATTCTCTATGGGCGTTATCGCATTCGCCGGCGTTGCCGCCAAGTTACTTCCAAAGCTCGGCGCCCGCCCATTGATGCTGACCGGTCTCTTGATGGCGATTGTTGGATTGCTCTTGCTTTCACGCATTACTCCAACATCGTCATACCTCACGCACGTTCTTCCATCCCTGATTGTGATGTCAACTGGTCTAGCTTTGGTATTCATTCCATCAGCTACAGCTGGCTTACATGGCATTGAACAGCGTGACTCCGGTGTAGCAAGCGCACTCATCAACACCAGCCAGCAGATCGGTGGCTCACTTGGTGCGGCACTTCTTAACACGGTGGCAGTTACTGCGACCGCAAGTTATGCAGTTGCTCATGGTGTAGCTGGAAATGATCCGAAGGGTCTCGTTGAAGGATGGACGCTTGCATTCCGCTATGGCGCAGGTTTCCTCGCGCTAGCGGCTGTCGTTGTCTTCTTCGCAATCAACGCAGGTAAGGATGTCCTCGTTGAGCACGAAGGCGTTGTAATGCACTAAAGCTTTAACGAACTACAGCTTCCTTCGGTAAGCAAAGATTCCCACGATTAAGGCGAGTACCACTAACCCGGTGCTCGCCTTAATTATTGTGCTGCTGTTGGAGTTATGAGAGTGCGATGCCGAAGTAATTGGTGACGCGGATGGAGTTGCACCTGCTCCTTGAAATGTAAAGGCATACTCCCCTTCGACAACATGCCCATCGGATGCTGCGACTCGGAAGCTGACGAGGACAGGACCCGATTCGGTGTTCTCCTTAGTCGCAACCGAGACGATATCTCCTCGTACAGTGATTAATCCGCCTACATCTTCGGCAAGAGCGTTTGTGACTGAAACCTGATTGACAGATGCTCCGGAGATGTTCGCTAACGGTTCGGCAAATTTCAGAGTGATCTCTTTCGGCCAGAAACTCACAAGCGAATCATTTGCAGGAACACTGCTTACGAGCGTCGTATGTGCCTCGGCGGGAACCGTCGATAGAAATACCATTGATAATGCGCTGCAAATAGTGAGATAGGTACGAAAAGATTTCATACTCAATGTTATCCCTTGCT
>CANGCW010000014.1 GCA_947452525.1 Actinomycetota bacterium | reverse complement strand
GTCTTTCCGCCACCAATGTTTGAGAGGTGGAAGGCGATGAAGTGATCTGCATACATCTGTGCTTGCTTGCCAGTTGTCATTGGCTTGCCGGCGTTATCCTTGAAGAACTTAACTGTTGCTGCATCATCCTTAGGGTTACCTGTCGCGCCAGGCATGGTGATCTTCTGTGCAGCGAGTTGCGTCTTCACTTCATTGCTTGTGAAGTTTGCACCCCAGGTAAGCAAGCCACCTGCAACTGCAAGGAGGACTGCAAGCATTAGACCGAGTGTGCTAGCTAGCTTGTCAAAAGTTTTACGGCTCATTTTTAAATCTCTCTCTACTCTCCGAATACTTAGAGATGAAACTTGGAGATTTTTCATCTCGCCTGAAGTATTCACCCGCAGAAGGGGAGATGGGGGAGGAAAGGTGAGTGCCAGCACCGCCTAGAGTGTGTTCTCGATTACGTGAGGCGGATTAAGAGAGAATGAGTGAGAATTCTCGAGTTGACGTGAGGGTTTGTTGATATTAGCGAGAGAGTGAGAGGTCCAACGCTATTCGATGTGCTTGTCGCAGTACTGCTTTCCATCTTCGCCAATAACGATATGGCCGCACGTGACGCCGAGCTTGTCGAATGAGCCATCGCCGAACTGCGCACGATAGGCGAGGGCAAGGAGAACGCGGAGATTGGTATCGCCATCTGCCTTAATACCGAAGGCTCTCGCCATGCGTGAGATCGTATTCTCAACAACCTTCTCCGTATGAGCGGTCTCGCGTGCAATTGCCGCATTTGAGAGGCCATCGCACATATGTTCAGCTACGAGGTGCTCAAAGGGTGTTAACTCACGGTTCATGATGGTGATATCCACAAGTCTCTCCAATCTTGTTGCCCCTATCATCCACCATTTTGAGTGCTACCCCAACCACATCCGATGGCTATTTCGAAAATTCAGCGTAATTTCGAACATTGTCAGCGAGAAATTCCCGCGTCGTAGTGTTTAGAGATATAGGAGGAGCCATGCGGTTCCTGGAGATCAATCTCAATCATCCGGCTCATTACTTTACCTTCGGACCATTCTCGGTCTCGGCGGGAAATCTCGCCATCATCATATTTATGTTCCTCATTTTTGCAGCTGCGCTCATCTTGCCATTTCCAGACCACGATGAGCACAAACCACAATCCTCATCGCGAGAGGAGAGCTGAGATGGCTGCAGAGAGTTCTTGGACCGCAAAGGTTCGTAGCGCAACAGTTGAGAAGTTTGAGCCAGAAGATCTCCTTCCTGATCACCAACCCGCATATGTCTCCTCGTGGATCTATGTCTTTGGCGTTCTGACTATCGCCTCACTCGCGATGATCATCCTCTCTGGATTTGTTCTTACCTTTGAAGGTCCAGCGTGGTGGCATAGCTCCAACGTGGGCCATTATGTGAACTCTGTTCACCTCTGGAGCGTTGAACTCTTCTTTATCTTTATGGTCGTCCACCTCTGGGGTAAATTCTGGATGGCTGCATGGCGAGGTAAGCGGCTCGCTACTTGGATTACGGGTTGCCTCGCCTTCTTCGCCTCCATCATCACCGGATTTACCGGATACATCATCCAGACAAACTTCGATTCACAGTGGATTGCCACCCAAGCGAAAGATGGCTTCAATGCGATGGGTATCGGCGCATTCTTTAATACTCTCAATACCGGCCAAGCAATTCTTCTCCACGTATCACTGCTTCCGCTTGTCTTGGGAATTATCGTTGTATGGCACATCATCCTGGTCCGCAGAAAGGGCGTCGTGCCTCCTATGGAAGAGGTCGATAGCGCAACAAGAAGCGTTGAGACGATGGAGGTCAAGAAATGAGCAGAAGACTCTCAACGGTGGACCCTTCCAAGAAGTGGAGCGGTCCAACTCGTAAGTATGATCTCGTAAAAGAGTTCGTTATTGCCTTCCTCGTCATTGCTGTCGCTGCACTGACTCTCGCGGGTCTCTTTAGCTCGCCGGATGAGAAAGCAATTACTCTTCAAAGTTGGTCGAAGGCGGCTCCAGCTGATTTCGTGCAGACAGCAGCAGGTGAACTTGCTGGAACAACGACGAGCGCCTCGTATGGCCCGCCCTACAACAACGCTGCTGATGGCCAGAAGATTCTCGGCATTAGTCCAGCAAAGGTCGTCGGTGTTCATATTCCGATTAACCCTGCGCAATCCTTCGTCATTGAGCCGCTGAAGATCTCTGCAGATGTTCCAACACGTGCAGCGATTGATGCGTGGAACAGTGCGCCAGAGAAGGTGCGTACTGGATGGGCAACCGCATACGCAGATGCACTTGCAAAGGATGGAAAAGCGACGAGCCTTGCAGATACGAAGAATGAGTATGGACCAGTTCCAACGCTCGTTACATCTCTGCTTGCTATGGCGAAGAGCGGAGGCCTTGATGGTGCACTCACAACGAGTGATACCAATATGCCAACGAACTTCACAAAGCCACTGCTCTTCCTCGCAGATGGCGGCACATACTTCTCTGATTTAGCCTCCGCTCAACACCTTGGTGGAGATCAATGGGGCGTGATGAATGAGACCGGCTCGTGGCCCGGACAATCATGGCTCTGGCTCTACTCATTCTGGTATCAGATTGATCCCTTTAAATCATCAGAAGATGCAGATGTACTTGTGATGACGCTGATGGGAGTACTCAGTCTCCTGCTCGTATTCTTGCCGTTGATTCCAGGGTTACGAAAGATTCCTTATCTCATCCCAGTTCATAGACTCATCTGGAAGAAGTGGTATAGAAGATCTTCCAAATCGTAAACACAGCAAGGATGTAAAGCAGAATAGCGAAAGCTCTTCTAAGAGCCCTCACATTAACGTGGGGGCTCTTCTTCGATGCATACTGCGCCGTGATAATCGCACTCAGCACGATAATTGCTGGCACGCCCCAGGGGATGCTCTTCCAAGTATGGAAGCGTTGGAGGAAGGAGGTTCCACTGTTCATGGCGATGATAAGAAGCGAGGTTCCAGCTGCCTTGTTATGCGATGTATGAAAGAAGAGCACCAGAATAGGTATAACGAGAAAGCCACCACCGATTCCGAAGAGACCGGTCATCGCTCCCACTGCAAGTGAGATTGCGATTAGCCAGATAATGGAGATTGATTTCTCGGGCGATCCAGTGATGGGTCCACGGAGCATTGATGTGGCTGCGCCAATGAGCACAAGAGCGAAGCCTGCGTGAATGAAGTTCTCTGGAATGTGGGGAGCGAGCGCAGTCATGGAGATGGTGGTGGCGAGTCCGATTCCCCAGATTGTGAAGGCTTCACGGATGAGCACCTCTTGCGTTTTAATCTTCGGAGCTAACCCCGCAAGTGCAGCTGCTGCAACGATGATAAGTGCGGCAACTGTCGCCTGATGTGTCGTGAAGTGAAAGATGTAGAGCAGGATTGGCACTGAGACCATCGCCCCGCCGGCCCCAACAAAGCCGAGCACTGCGCCGATAAATACACCGGAGGCAAGCGCTTCAATAATTGTTAGTGCACTCATGGTTGTGAACACTGACCCATCCTTACATAGCCAGCGGTAAGTGGTGGGCACGCGATGGCATAAGAAAAGCCCCCAGGTCTTCACCTGAGGGCCTCTCTGTTGAGCTAGATCTGCTGGGAAGGTTTACTTCCAGAGAAGGAGGCTGCCAACGTGGCTGCCGAAGATTGCATCGTGATCTGCGCCGACCTTATGAAGGATTGCGAAGAGGATAAGTGCTGCACCAGCAAGCGCGATGTTCTTGAAGAACTGTGCTGCGTCGCCAGCCTTTGCCATGGCATCTTCGATGGTCCAGAAGTTGTGCATAAGGATCGCTGTTGGGATAAGGAACACAACGAGCAAGAGAGCGCCGAGGTCAACCCATACGCCGAGGAGAACTGAGAGTCCGCCAGCAAGGAGCATGAGGCCTGAGGCGATAACACTGAGCTTTGCTGCTGGAACTTTCTTGTACTGCGCGTAACCTGTCATCGCAGCGAGGTTCTTGATGTGGCCATAGCCAGAGTTGATGAAGATAAGTGCGAAAAGTACTCGACCGATAATAAGTAGTGCGTTCATTTCATTCCATTTCCAGACCCGCATGGGGCCTTGGTTATTTTTCTGTGGGTCTCACAGCGCCTCACGTGAGGTTCTATGAGGTATTGAGGGAAGTACTACAAGAGATACGGTAAGGGTTTATTGTTGAAGTTTCAACTAATAACGGGGTGTTTCGGGGGATTTTGAGCGTGGCCGCCTGGGGATCTCTCCCACCTTGCGGGTGTCGGTCGCTATGACTATCTTTCGAACATATGTTCGAAGAATCCGCTCCAGAGCCTGTGCAGAGTCCGTCACCTGCCCAGGTCCTCGCCCCTGAAGGTGAGCCGATTGAGTTCATCTATAAGGGCCGTCGCTTCCATATTCACGCCACCCTCTCCAGGTGGCGTGAATCAGGAGGCTGGTGGAATCGGATCGATGATGGCGGGGTAGCGAGGAAGCAGAACGCCCTCACCGCAGCAAGTGCCCTCAACGATGGGGATCGCGCAGTATGGCGAGTAGAGGCAGCCCCGGAGGGCTCACTCGCAACATTTGAAATTGAACTCGATGAGATTACGGGCGCGTGGAAGATTCGCCCGACATCGCGTACCGCACTCTAAGCGCCACTACGGAAAAAACCATGGCACCTTTCTCGCATCTTCGCCTCGCAAGTGGCTACTCCTTTAAATATGGAACGGCGACTCCCGATGCCCTCGTTGCGCGCGCGGCAGAGTTTGGAATGCGCTCGCTCGCTCTTACTGATCGCGATGGAATGGCTGGAGCGATCCGTTTTGTGCAGAGTTGTGAATCTGCAGATATCGCTCCGATTCTCGGAGTGAACCTCAGCTTTCTTCATAAGAAGTATCGGATCACACTCCTTGCGCAGAGCGGAGAGCTCGCCTCTCTCTATCGCTTACTCAGCGCGATGAATGAGGAGAGCGATGAGAAGATTCTTACCTATGAGATTTTAGAGAAGTACTCTCGCTATTCGCAGAAGGTGCTTGCTCTCCATGGCTTCGATTCGCAACTTGCAACTATGGTCTCATCACGAAGGTTGGATGCTGCGCACTCGCTCTTTGCCTCAACGAGCGACCTCTTTGCAGACCAAGGGATTGAATGCACATCTCATATGATCCGGGGGGATGGTCCACTCTCAACGCCCTCTGCCGGGAAGTTATTATCTTTTGCTCGCGATAGAAAGATTCCCGCAATTCTCACCAATGCAACGAGGATGCTTGATCGCGAAGATGGGCCAATCGCAGATGTCTTGGACTCTGCACGTTTGCTGGTGCCCCTTCATGAACGGCATGTAGAACGACGCAATAGCGAGGGATACCTTAAGTCAACGGCGGAGATGTCACTTGTTGCAGATGAGATTGCGCGTGCTGCGGGGGAGAGAAGTGGTGCCGCACTCCTTGCGACAACTCATGAGTGGAGCGAGAGGGCGATTCTCTCGCCCCGTCGCGATGTGGGACTTGGCGCAATTCATCTCCCTGAACCTGATGCGGTCGGCGGAGAGCGGCACGCAGATTTAGTAATACAACTTCGTCAGAGAAGTGAGAGCGCGCTTGCTCGGAGATACTCCGGTGAACTCTTGCGGCAGGCAAGTGAGCGCCTAGAAGAGGAACTCACCACTGTGCAGACCCTGGGGTATGAGCCATACTTCTTAGCCGTCGCTGATATCACCGATATCTCCCGTGAACTTGGGGTTCGCGTCGCTGCTCGTGGAAGCGGAGCGGGTTCACTTATCTGTTACCTCTTGGGAATTTCAGGCGTTGAACCAATAAGCCAAGGCCTCCTGATGGAGCGCTTCTGCTCAACACAGAGGCATGAACTCCCGGATATCGATATCGATGTTGAATCGGATAGACGTCTTGAGATCTACGATGCAATCTTCGCCCGCTTCGGCCCTGAGCGCACCGCAACGGTCTCGATGGTGGAGACATATAGAGCGCGCCATGCAATCCGTGATGTGGGTATGGCGCTCGGAATAGCACCGATGGAGATCGACACCATTGCAAAGTCGCTGCCACATATTCGCGCAAAGAATATTGGCAAGGCGCTTGAGAACCTTCCAGAGTTGCGCGGCCTGAAGCTGAGTACGCCCTTGATGAAGACGGCGATATTTCTCGCGGAGAGACTTGATGGTCTTCCACGCCACCTCTCTATGCATCCATGTGCAGTGATTATTGGTGATCGGACTCTGAGAGATTTTGCACCGGTCGAGATCAATGCAAGTGCTTATCCAATGGTGCAGTACGACAAGGATGATGTCGAAGCTATCGGCCTCTTAAAGTTAGATGTCCTTGGCGTCCGCATGCAATCTGCTCTCTCCTATGCCATTCGAGAGATTGAGAGAGTGGATGAGAAGAGAATTGATATCGATGCTCTTAACTTGGATGATAAGAAGACATTCGATCTTATTAAATCAACGAGGACGCTCGGCCTCTTTCAAGTGGAGAGCCCCGGTCAACGTGAGTTAGTTGGCAAGCTCTCTCCTAATAACTTTACCGACCTAATTATCGATATCTCTCTCTTTAGGCCAGGTCCAGTGAAGAGCGACATGATCACACCCTTTATTAATACTCGCCATGGTTATCGCACGCGCGAAATTATTCATGAGAATCTAGAGCCGATCCTCGCCGAGACAGAGGGCGTCGTTGTCTTCCATGAACAGGTCATCAGAGCCATCTCGGTGATGACGGGAATTTCGCTCGCTGAGGCAGATGAGAAGCGGAGAGCGCTCGGCACCTTTGAGAGCCAGCAAGAGGTCTGCGATTGGTTCTATGGCGCAGCACTTGCCGAGGGCTATACCCACCGCGTTGTAGATAAGGTCTGGGAGATTCTCCGCGCCTTCGCCTCTTTTGGTTTCTGTAAAGCGCACGCTGCTGCATTTGCACTGCCAACATATCAATCGGCATGGTTGAAGAGTTACCACCCTGCCGCCTTCTTCGCAGGAATCTTGACCCATGACCCTGGGATGTATCCGAAGAGAGTTCTGCTCCATGATGCGAAGCAGTGGGGGATTGAGATTGCCCCGCTCCATATCAATAAATCCGAGAGCGGCTATCGCGTTGAGAGGGTTGAGAGGATTGAGTCAACGGCACAGGTTCCATATGTAGCACCGGATCTTCCTGGAACGGGAGAGCCACTCGAACTTCCCGATGGACGCGGTTATGCGATTCGCATGGCTCTTGCAGATCTCCAAGGGATAAGTGGCGCAGAGGTTGAGAGAATCGTTGCAGCGCGTCCCTATATGGATCTCAGAGATTTCATCCTTCGTTCCGGAGTGAGCCGTCCAACAACTGAGGCGCTCCTACTCGTTGGTGCATTTGATGAACTGCATCAGATCAACGAGCGCTCTCCTGATGGCGCTGCCGGTATTAACCGGCGAGATCTCCTGTTACATATGCAAGATCTCTATCGGTTAGGGATTGATACAACGAAGAAGAGAGGGTCAAGGCAATCTGATCAGATCTCTCTGCCAACAGATTTCTCTTCTATGCATCTCACTCCGAGCGGCCTCCCATCCTTTACATCAGATGAAATTCTTCAGCACGAGTTACGCATTATGGGGATGGATATCTCTGCGCATATCGTCGATAAATACAGAGGTTTTCTTAACCATGTGGGAGCGATTCGTTCATCAGATCTCATTAGGCAGCGCGCTGGTTCGCAGGTCTTAGTTGCAGGCGTCCGTGTTGCACTGCAGACGCCCCCGGTCCGGTCAGGCAGGCGGGTCATGTTCCTCACTCTTGACGATGGCTTTGGTTGTAGCGATATCACCTTCTTTGAAGATGTACAGGAGAGCTCAGCCTCACTGCTCTACAGCTCCAAACTCTTCTTAGTCCGTGGCCAACTCCGTAGAACGGGAGAGCGAGGGGTATCAATTCGCGCAACAAAGGTATGGGAGTTAAGCGACTCTTATGAGAAATGGCGTAATCTGAGTAAGAGCAGAGTGGGAGGGGGTGGGCAGAGTTGAGCGAGCAGATAGATACGAGAGCAGATAGCGATCTGCCAACAATTCTCCATGTTGATATGGACGCCTTCTTCGCTGCTGTTGCAGAGCGTGATGATCCCTCACTGCGAGGACGCCCGGTCGTTGTTGGAATGGGTGTTCGTGGAGTGGTGAGCTCAGCAAATTACGCTGCGCGTAAGTTAGGTGTGCACTCTGCGATGCCGGTAAGTCAGGCGAGGCGTTTGGCTCCGAACGCTGCATTCGTTCCCGTGGATCACGCCCGCTATAGCGAAGTCTCATCGCACATCATGGAGATCTTCCGCTCGGTCTCTCCGTTAGTAGAGCCACTCTCGCTCGATGAAGCATTTATCGATGTAACTGGTGCGAGGCGCCTTCTCGGTACCGGAAAGGAGATTGGCGCTCTCATTCGCAAGCGGGTAGAGGATGAAGAGAAGATCACATGCTCAGTTGGAATTGCAACAAGTAAATTTATCGCCAAACTCGCCTCCACATATTGCAAGCCGAATGGAATGCTGGAGATTGATCACCACCGCGTACTTGAATTTCTCCATCCGCTTCCAGTGAGCGCAATCTGGGGAGTGGGGCCAAAGACAAATGAAGAGTTGCAACGCCTTGGACTGCGAACAGTAAAAGATATCGCCGATACTCCGCGGGCGACTCTCATTCGCGCACTTGGGCAAGCGGCAGGTGAACACCTTCATGAACTCTCCTGGGGAAGGGATTATCGCCCCGTTGTGTTGGATGAGCCAGATAGAAGTGTCAGCGCAGCAGAGACCTTCTCGTACGATATCGATGATCCGCAAGAGATATTAAAAGAGTTGCTCCGCATGACTGAGCGATCAACATTTCGATTGAGACAGAAGGGGTTAAAGGCTCAGACGATCTCGATTAAGGTTCGCTTCGCCGATTTTAAAACGATTAACCGTTCACGCACTGTTGATCAACCTATCAATAGCGTGCATGAGTGTTATGAGATTGTGAAGAAGCTCTACCTGGATCTGAAGCTAGATCGTGCGCGAATCCGATTAGTTGGAGTCTCGCTGGATAATCTCCACGATGCCGCAGGCAGCTTTGAGCAACTCTCCCTCGGTGGTCGGGAGCATGGGTGGGGAGAGGCGACCGAGGCGATGGATAAGGCCCTTGAGCGCTTTGGGCGGGGAAGTGTCCGCCCTGCCTCTCTTCTGCCTCGCAAGCGCGAGGATGAGTCTGAGTAATTGCCTTGAATTAGGGCTTTAACCTCATCGCACTTTCTCAACCGGGTGGTGTTCGCCTATCCTTTACCTGTGCCACTCTCCGAACACGAAAAGAAGACTCTCGCCGAGATGGAGGCTGCTCTAGCAGCTGAGGATCCACGTTTAGTCTCAACCCTCACCGCAAAGAGACGTACGCGTGGGGTCGCATCCCTTATTCGTGGAGCAGTGCTTATCGGGGTTGGAATGGCGGCACTTCTCATTGGCCTCGTCGCAAAGATCCCAGCAGTCAGCATCGGCGGATTTATCTTCGCCCTCTACGGCGGTTTTACTGCAATCTCTCATGGTTCAGCGCGCTCAGCAAAACTCTCTCTTGTAAATGCAGGCGCGAAGAGTGGCAAGGCAAAGAAAGCTCGTGGAAGTTTCGGAGATCGCCTTCAACGTCGCTGGGACATGCGCAACGGCAATTAACGCATAAAGAGGGCGTAGAGGCGACGAGTCGTCAACACTAAGCCGATTGCAACCATCGCAATGAAGTAGGCGAGATGTCCGAACGTTCCAATCGTTACTACGCCCAGAGCGATCGCTCTAATCAATGAGATTGCATGCCAGAGTGGCAGAATCTTAATAATCACCTGTAACCACTCAGGATAGATCGTGATGGGGTAGAACGATCCCGAGAAGAGAAACATCGGCAGCATGACGATATTGATCATATCCATCTGTTGGAATGACTTCATGTAGGTAGTGATCGCCATACCGATGGATGCGAATCCAAATGCAATAAGCACTGCTGCTGGAATTGCAAAGAGTGCGCCAGCGCCATGGATAAGACCAAGTGGCATGACGATAGCCATGAATCCGGTTGCGTAGACGAGTCCGCGCAATAGTGCCCAACCAATCTCACCAAGTGCCACATCAAGTGGTCCAAGTGAAGTTGCGAGCATTGCATGATAGATGCGATCAAACTTTAATTTGAAGTAGACATTCCACGTGGAGTCATAGATCGCACCGTTCATTGCACTCGTTGCAAGGAGAGCTGGCGCGATGAATTGGGCATATGTAACAAGGTGATGGTTTCCGACATCAATCGTTCCAATCAGCTTGCCAACTCCATAACCGAAAGAGAAGAGAAAGAGAACCGGTTCAAGAAAGCCACTAAGGATGACGACCCAGGCAGAGCTCTTAAAGGCGATAGCGCTTCGCTCGAGTACGGCTCGCGCACGTCCAGAGTAGATTCGTTCGCTCCGTCGCCCGCGACGCTTCTCAGCGATTGCAACGGCAATGGAGACGTGTTCTTTCATACTACTCATTTTGCCAACCTCTTCTCAAAGGTGCGGATAGCAAACCAGAGGCCACCAACGAGCATCACGGCAAAGTAAGAGAAGTGAATCAGTAGCGAGTTGCCGTTGAGCGGATGGTCATAAGTCAACCAACGTCCAAGTTCTGTGGCATGCCAGACGGGAGAGCACCAACCGATCCACTGAAGAAATTCAGGCATGGATTTGAGGGGATAGAAAGTTCCAGAGAAGAGGAAGAGCGGCATGATGGCCACGCGTTGAAGGAGCGTCAGAAACATATCGTCATTCTTAATGGCAGCGGTTGCGCCCATCATGAGTGCAGAGAAGGCAGCAGAGCCGAGCACGGCGGTAAAAATTGCGAGCAGAGGCGACCAACCGTGAATCGCGCCAAATGTATACATGATAGCGATGTAGGCGACGACGGTTAATGAGATGCGAGCAATTGCCGAGAGCCATGTACCTACCGCGATATGTCGACCTGTGAGTGGAGTTGAATTCATCGCAAAGAAGTTCTTCTCCCACTTAAATCCTTGAAGGGTAGGGAAGGTGACTTCACTCAAACCATCCTGGATTGCAACTTGCGCAAGGAGAGCTGGGGCAAGGAAGGTCATGTACTTCACGCCATCGATTCCACGACCGGCCGAGTGTGAATTAATGAATGAGCCGACGCCAATACCAACCGAGATGAGATAGAAGAGTGGAGATCCAATGGAGGCTGCAAGAATCGAGAACTTCCATTTGCTCATGTTGCGAATGCGCGCCTCAAGGACGTAGTAAGCGCCCCAGCGCTTAATCCTTGGAACATTGATGAGATGGAGTGAACCTCGGCGAACCATCTCACTCTTCAACGTAGCGTTTTCCGTGGCGCTCATTAGTCAACCAGGGTTCTGCCAGTAAGGCGAAGGAAGACATCTTCCAATGAACTTCTTCTCACTAATGAGGTCAGCGGTTGAAGTCCATTGCTTACCAGGCGATGAAGCAGGTCTTCGCCAGACTCGGCATACATCAATACGCGATCGGGCAATACTTCAATCCGATCACAGTGTGTGCGGAGAGTATCTGCGAGCTCTACATTTCTTCCAGAGCCGAATCGAACTTCAAGAACTTCCTTCGTGGCGAAGTTCTTGATGAGTGATGCAGGAGAGTCCTCGGCCATGATGGAGCCCTTATCCATCACCATCAATCGATCGCAGAGTTGCTCTGCCTCATCCATAAAGTGTGTTGTAATGAGAAGGGTTACTCCTTGCTCTTTCAAACGGAAGAGGCGATCCCAGAGAATGTGACGAGCTTGGGGATCCAGACCTGTAGTTGGTTCATCGAGCATGAGAATCTCTGGTTCGCTGATAAGTGCGCGCGCGATGGTGAGGCGGCGCTTCATTCCACCACTGAGAGCTTCAACTTTTACTGAACGCTTCTCTTCCAGCTGTGCGAACTCAAGTAACTCTTCAATCTTATTTCGAATGAACTTCTTGGAGAGGCCGAAGTAGCGACCGTAGATATAGAGATTGTCTTCCACCGTAAGTGCTGCATCGAGATTATCTTGCTGAGGAACAACACCGAGGTGGGCTCTGATTTCTGGGCCGTGAACCTCCGGGTCTTTATCCAGAATGGTGATTTCCCCTGATGTACGGGTGAGGGTGGCGGCGATGATCCGCATGGTGGTCGATTTGCCGGCTCCATTGGGACCCAGGAAGCCGAAGGACTCGCCCTTGCGGACCTCAAAATCGATTCCATTGACCGCCGTGAAATCCCCGAACTCCTTCCGGAGCTTCGATGCGCGGATAAGTGGGTCGCCGATGCGGAAATTCGAGGTCATGCTCGAAATCGTAATGGGTTTGAGCGTGCTCCCTGAGCGGGTCTGGCCCCGCTCGGGCGGCAAGGGAGCGGAAAGGGAACGAGAAGGGAGAGATGGGGCAGATGGAGTGGATTCTCTCGACTGAGGAAGATTTTGGGGTTAAATGGTTGAAAGTGGTGAAAAAGGGAGTAAAGTGGGGTTTCAAGCGGTAGGGCTACCGCGTAAGCACGCTCCACTGAGCGATCAGTGGGCGATAAGGGGAGGGGGCGCTACCTATGTTTCTCGGCACCCACGAACCAAAACTCGACGAGAAGGGGCGGATCATTCTCCCCGCCCGCTTCCGCGATGAACTCGCGAAGGGCCTTGTTATCACTAAAGGCCAAGAGCGATGCCTCTATGTCTTTCCCATTAAAGAGTTCACGGCAATAACTGAGCGCCTTCGCCAAGCTCCCGTCACCGAGAAAGCAGCACGCGATTACATGCGCGTGATGTTCGCTGGCGCTCATGATGAAGTACCAGATAAGCAGGGTCGAGTCACGATTCCAGGCGGGTTGCGCACCTATGCAACTCTTGAAAAAGAGTGCGTAGTTATCGGTGCAAATACCCGCTTGGAAATCTGGGATTCACAGGCATGGACTGCATATCTCTCCGATCGCGAGAAGGGCTTCGCGGATGTATCAACGGAGGTGTTACCGGGTCTCTTCTAAAAATAATCGAGCAACGGCTCTCTCTATGTAGGCCACTGCCGACCTCATGCAACGACGCCTCTTCCCCGGCGCCGTTACATACAGGTCCGTCGGTCGGCGGTGACCTATCTAGAGCAGCGTGAATTCAGATGATGCGCTCGCTTATCGCAAATCAGCAGAAACAAGAGTTTTCGATAAAAACCAACAGCAACAACAGAGTGAAGTAAGGCAAGTTCTGAAAGGGGGAAGTAGATGCATATACCAGTTGCGCTCCAGCGCTGCATTGATCTGCTCACCCCATCTATAGAGAGCGCCATCGCTGAACGCGGCGAAGCTCTCGTCGTTGATGCAACTCTCGGTCTTGGTGGGCATTCACGTGCCCTACTTGAGAGATTTCCGCAACTTAAGATTATTGGTCTCGATCGAGATCTATCTGCAATAGCTATAGCAACTGAGAATACAAAAGCTTTTGCTGATCGCATCACCATCATTCACACTGTGTACGACAAGATTGCAGATGTAGTTCAGAACCTTGGCGTGAAAACGGTTGATGGCGTTCTCTTTGATTTAGGCGTCTCATCGATGCAACTTGATCAAGGGGAGAGGGGCTTTGCATATTCACAAGATGCGCCTCTCGATATGCGTATGGATCAGTCGCAAGGAAAGAGCGCATTCGACGTGCTCTCTACATATGATCGCAACTCATTGATTCGCATCCTCCGCCTCTATGGCGAAGAGAAGTTCGCACCGCGAATTGCAGATAACATTATTGAAGCGAGAGCAGCGGGAAGGCTTTCAACAACGACGCAACTTGCCGACCTTGTGAAAGAGAGCATCCCGGCTCCCGCGAGAAGAACTGGTGGCAATCCAGCGAAGAGAACTTTTCAAGCGCTACGCAT
>CANGCW010000013.1 GCA_947452525.1 Actinomycetota bacterium | reverse complement strand
GAGACCCCTAAGAGTGGCTGGTCAGTTGCTTCTCACTCCGGCGAGAGCATTGCACTCGATCTCGAACTCACTCCAGAGCTGCTTGAGGCAGGAGTTGTTCGCGAGATTATCCGCGCCGTTCAAGAAGAACGTAAGCAGAGCGGCTTTGATATCAGCGATCGCATCCATATCGAGTGGAATGGAAACGCAGAATTCCGTACGGCATTTAGCAATGCCGAGAGCTCGATTCATGCAGAGGTATTAGCGCTTACATCATCTCTCAATGAGAAGTTGCTCGTAGATGAAGAGATTGGTCTGGCTTTAAAGCTGAGTACTGTTAAGCAGAACTAAGTTAGGAAAGGCTGGTTTAAGCAAGTCCAAGCAGTAGCGAGATCACGATATTCGTTGCGAAGTAGACCGCAATATACGAGAGATCAAGCGAGACGCCGCCTAAGCGAAGTGGTGGGATAACTCGGCGCGCCGGCTTCAAGATTGGATCTGTAACCGAGTAGACCGCTTCCGCAACAATGAGCGCTAATCCGCGTGGTCTCCATGTTCGTGAGAAGACCTGCACATACTCAAGAATAAGACGAGCAAGCAAGAAGAGTTGAAAGAGATGTACGAGGCGTACAAGAAGGAGTGCGATATTCACGCGCTATCAGCTCTGGTTAAAGAAGCTTGCTTCAGCAGCAATAACTTTATTCTCGGTGCTCACGCGAACATTTGGTGGAGTGAGCAAGAAAACCTTTGACGTCACGCGCTCAATGGTGCCATGGTGGCCGAAGACCAGACCTGATGCGAAATCGACCAGGCGCTTACGCTCTGACTCTTCCATATCTCCGAGGTTGATGAGGACTGGCTGACCCTCACGGTAACGCTCGCCGACAACGCGCGCTTCGTTGTAGAAGCGTGGGTGGATCGTGAAGATCTGGTCGATTACTGGGAGCTCCGGCTGCGCAACATATGTTGGCTGAGCGGCATATACCGGCTGCACAGGAGCAGCAGCTGGTGTCGCTGGAACCTCAAATGTCGGTGCGCTAACGCGAGGGCTCGCGGTGCGAACCTGACGAGGTGCCTCTACTGGGACGAGAGGTTGTAGATCATCCTCATCATCAACGAGTCCGAGATAACCTGCCATCTTCTTAAATGCATTAGCCATGCCCCAATTTTACGCGGGGGGCTGGCGAGAACCGAGGATTGAACTACCCACTCGGATATGTGTCGCTCCAGCTCGGATAGCCTCTCGGAAATCACCGCTCATTCCCATCGAGAGATCTGCGAGCCCAAGTTCTCTCGCCTCTGCCGCTACTTGGGAGAAGACCTCGCCCGGATTGCTCTCGAGCGGAGGGACGACCATGAGGCCACGGATTCTCAGGTTTTCAAAGCGCTGCAACTCAGAATAGAAATCTCGAACTGAGGCGAGGGGCACTCCCCCGCGATGCAGCGCCCCTGGCTCCGTCGATACCTGAATGAAGAAGTCGCGAGGCTCAAACTTGTTGAACTTCTCTGCATGGTCGAGCGAATCTAGCGAATGAACCACCTCAGCCCACCCTGCAATCGACTTAATCTTCTTGCTCTGCACCTGCCCCTGAAAATGCCAATGAAGATCAGGAGGAATTACCGCTGATTTCTCGCTTCCCTCATTGTCGCGGTTCTCACCAAAATTTCTCTCCCCTAACTCGTAGAGAATCACAGCATCACTGACTGGAAAATTCTTCGTGACAACGATGAGAGTGATCTCCTCGGGTGCGCGACCAACGTCCACCGCTGCCTCGCGCAACTCTCTGCGCACCGTGCTCAGGCGTGATGCGAGCTCATCGCGTCTCTCACTCATAGCGCAATCACAGCTGCCTGGCGATCGGAGATATCTCCCCCGCGATATGAGAAGTACCTTGGATCCTCAAGCGTGCAAATCTGCATATCGTGGATGAGGCTCACTCCAACGCTGCACAATCTATGCAGCGCTTCGGCCTGCAAGTTGAGGCGGCGCTCGCCAACACCTTGCTTAAGCGTTGGAAAATCAGTGGTTAACTCCTTGTACATCTCGTCTGAGACTTCATAACACCTTCCGCAAATCGAAGGACCGATGGTCGCGCGAAAAGTATCGGGACGGTGCGAACTCTTTGATGCCATCTGATCAACAACGCTTTCAATAATTCCGGCTAAGAGCCCACGCCTACCTGCATGTACAGCTGCGACGATATCTCCGCCATCAATCAAGATTGGTAGACAATCTGCAGTTAAAACACCAACACCGATTTTTGGTAATTGCGTAATAACGGCATCCGCCTCAATGCGTGGTTGGTCTAGGGAATCGACGAAGAGAATATTCGTTCCATGAACCTGAGTGGCAAAGTTAAGAGCATCAAGAGAGAGGAATTCCTTGAGTGCAGTCTGATTCACCTCAGAGCGAAGTGAGGTGCCACGAGATGTAAAGAGTGTTCGTGACATCTCTACTTCATGAAGTCAGGGATATCGATCTCATCCTCATCATTTGTTGGCTCGAACTCAATCTTCCGAGGCTTCACCATCGTGTCAAGGAGTGGGATCGATTCAGTATCTTCGCTATCGTGCGTGTTCGCATTCTCCATCGCTACTGCGATTGGATCATTTGCCGGAATCGGATCGGCATTGCCGGAGAGTGCGGTAGCGGAAATCGTTGGCATATCAACCTTCTTAGGCGCCCCACCATCAAAACCGGCGGCAATGACGGTAATACGAATCTCATCGCCAAGGGCATCGTCAATTACTGTTCCGAAGATGATATTTGCATCAGGGTGAGCAAGCTTCTCGACCAGGTCAGCTGCTTCGCTAAGCTCGAAGAGACCAAGATCAGAACCGCCCGCGATGGAGAGAAGTACGCCGCGGGCACCATCGATGGATGCCTCCAGGAGTGGGCTTGCAATAGCAAGTTCGGTAGCGCGGGATGCGCGATTCTCTCCGCGTGCTGAACCAATTCCCATAAGAGCAGAACCAGCACCAGCCATGACGCTCTTTACATCTGCGAAGTCAACGTTAATGAGTCCTGGCGTTGTAATGAGATCGGTGATTCCTTGGACTCCTGAGAGCAGAACTTGGTCTGCACTGCGAAATGCCTCGACTGCTGTGATGGAGCGATCGGAGATTGCAAGCAAACGATCATTGGGAATAACAATGAGTGTATCTACCTCTTCACGGAGTAGGCGGATGCCCTCCTCCGCTTGGACCGTACGGTGCTTTGCCTCAAATGAGAATGGCTTGGTAACTACACCGACAGTGAGTGCACCTAAATCTTTAGCAACCTTTGCAACGATTGGCGCGCCGCCCGTTCCGGTTCCGCCACCTTCTCCCGCGGTAACGAAGACCATATCTGCACCGCGCAACATCTCTTCAATTTCATCGATGTGATCGAGCGCCGCTTGACGACCAATCTCTGGCGCAGCTCCTGCTCCAAGACCACGTGTTGTCTTTCTTCCAATATCTAATTTCACATCTGCATCACTCATAATGAGTTGTTGCGCATCGGTGTTGATTGCAATGAACTCGACACCTTTGAGTCCAGCTTCGATCATGCGATTGACAGCGTTGACACCGCCGCCGCCGATTCCGACGACTTTGATAACAGCTAAATAATTCTGCGGTGTTGCCACAATTCCCTCATCCCTAACCCTAAATCTCCAGTGGAGAGTTAACGTTTCATTCTTTACTGTGAGGTAAAAGTAAGACCGTAACACCTATGTAGCAAACACCGACACGATGCAATGCCAATAAAGTTATTCAGCAAAAAAGTTATTTGACGATTGGTGCAAGTGGAGTTGAGAGATCGTAAAGAATCGCGCTCTTATTTTCCGGAAGCGATTGGATCTTATTAAATACCCGTAACTTCAGAGCGAAATTATCAGCGCTCCCCCACTTGATAAGTACTCCCTTGCCAGTACCTACTCTCATCTCAAGATCCTCTGTCGTTCGGGCATAAAAAGCCGTGGCAGAAGTAATCAAATCGGGTGTGAGTTGCGAGAGCATGTGAGCAACAGCAGTTTTCAACTCTGCGCTCTGGTGAGAGAGCGAGACCGCTGGAAGTGAACCACTGCTCTCGCGGTGGCTAAAAACTGCACCCGTAGCATCAAAGAAATATGTGGTGCCGTCTGTATCTAGAAAACTTGCAATTGCGCTTCTCGGAGTAATTCGAATGGAGAGGTTTCGCTTCAACCATTGCCGCGAGATGACACTCTTCTCGATCCAACTGATGCTCTGCAATTTCTTATCAATCGCCTTCACATCAATTCTAGCCAGTGGTTCTCCTACGCGAATGGGAGGTTTACCGGAATCTAAAACGAGTGAGATTGCATTTGTATCTTGCGTGCCGGTGATCTCAATACTCTTGACGACAAGAATATTTGACCACGCAATAATGTAGATCGCGCCTGCGAGTGAAGCGAGGAGAAATAGCCATCGGAAAACTTGAAGAAATCTCTTCATTCGCTACTCTCGTTCGGAGAGGGCTTTAACAATGACAGGAGCGAGCGAGCTCACATCACCAGCGCCCATAGTAAGAAGCAAGTCACCAGGGCGAGCGCTCTTCACCATCTCATCTACTGCTTCCAGCATGGATGGCTCAAACATCACCGAGGTATACCCGTTTTCATTCATCGCCTGTGCAATACGAAGTGATGAGACTCCGGGAATGGGTTCCTCACTCGCTGCATAGACCTCAAGAAGGATAACCTCATCTGCTAGCGCCAATGCATCTGCGAATTCGGCGGAGAAGGCCTGCGTTCTCGTGTATCGATGTGGCTGAAAGAGAACAATGACCCTTCCTGGCGCGGCAAAGCGACGCGCAGCCTCCAGGGTCACTCGAATTTCTGTTGGGTGATGTCCGTAATCATCAATGACAGTTACACCGGAGACTTCACCTTTGAATTCGAAGCGTCTACGAGATCCAGTAAAGGAGGCAAGCCCAGTCATGAGCGCAGTTGCAGGCACCCCAAGCGCTATGCCCGTGGCGAGCGCCGCTGCTGCGTTGAGAATATTGTGTTCGCCAACAACAGAGAGTGCGAGTTCTCCGAGCACAACACCATTCTGCGTGATGCGAGAAAAGGAGCGATGTGGTTCGAGAACGATGCGAGAGATGGTGAGATTCGCCTCGATCTTGCCGTAGGTGATTATCTGAATGTCAGATCTAGAGACCTTTGAGAGCAATTCGCGAACGCCAGAGTCATCGATGCAGCAGATGAGAAAACCACTTGGCTGAATAGTGTTAACAAAGTCCAGAAAGAGGTTCTCGATCTCTTCCAGGGTGTCGAAGTTATCCACGTGATCAAGTTCGACATTGGTAATGATTGCGCCAAGGGGTTTGTAGACGAGGAAGGAACCATCAGACTCATCTGCCTCAGCCACGAAGATATCGCCACTGCCCAAATAAGCATTGGTACCTGAGGAGTTAATCATTCCGCCGATAGCAAAAGAGGGATCAACGGATGCACTTTGCAACGCAACGGTGAGCATTGAGGTAGTTGTTGTCTTGCCATGAGTTCCGGCGACCGCAATCGACCTCCTACCCTCCATCAAGAGAGCAAGAGCCTGTGCTCGGGAGATAATAGGAATGCCAGCTTCGAGCGCTGCGGCGATCTCTGGATTCTTCTTATCGATGGCAGATGAAACAATGAGTAGTTCAGCATCGCCAATGTTCTCAGCTGAATGACCCTGCACTATTCGCGCGCCAAGAGTCTGAAGGTTTTCTGTAACTGAATTAAGTTTTACATCTGAGCCACTCACGATTGCGCCAGCAGAGAGCATGATGCGAGCGATACCCGACATCCCCGATCCACCTACTCCGATGAAATGGAGGCGCTTGCCTTTTACTGAATTCATTTCTGCACCTTCAACGCAGAGAGAATCTCGTATCCGATTGCCTCCACGGCATGCGGGTGACGAGAGGAGGAAGTATCAATGATTCCTGAGCTCTCGGCTGATTTCATGAGTCGAATGATATTCGCTGAGAGGTAGTGAGCTGAGAAGGCGCTGTTAGCAATAACTGTCGCGAGACCCAATGATTCCACCTCGGTCGCATTGTATTTCTGCTCTCCGTTGCCAATCTCGAGCGGAATAAGAAGTGCGTACTTATTGAGGGTAATAATTTCGGCACAGGTTACTGCGCCAGCGCGAGAGATGAGTAAATCCGCACTCACCATCGCAGTAGCCATATCCTCGATATACGGAACTGGCAGATACCCGGCAGCGCGCTCGGGGAGCTCATTCTTTCCACCGACAGCGTGAATAATCTGAAAGTTTGCTCTCGTTAATTCGTTCTTCACTTCATCGATTACGCCATTAATAGAACGTGCACCGAGCGAACCACCGAAGATAAGGATGGTCTTCTTCGCAGGATCTAATCCGCAATCTGACAACCACTTCTCGCGCATAGCGTTCGCCTTTAACGGCGAGAGCTCTGATGCTGAATAAATCTGTTCACGTAGAGGAAGTCCGACTGTCTGTGCTTCAGCGAAGAGGGAGTCAACTCGCTTCGTCGCATCAAAACCAAGGAGGGCCTCGCCTCCGAGTCTGACACCTAGCCGATTAGCCCAACCAGGAAGAACATTTGCCTCATGGAGATAGAACGGGATCTGCTTCGAGCGTGCTACGAGATAGGCCGGCGCACAGATATAGCCACCAAATCCGATAAGAAGATCGGCCCCCTTGAGTGCATTGCGCACCTCAATGAGTGATTTCGCAAAAGCGAATGGCCATTTAACGGCTTGCGGTGAGAGCCTTCTCGGCAGAGCAGCCTTCGTAACAGTATGAACGATGAAATTTTCATTAAGCAATAAGCGCTCTTCTACGCCCTGGCTTGAAGAGAGAAATTCGCAGGAGATATCTGGATTGTTAGCTCGAATCCATCGCGCTACGGCGAGAGCAGGTTCGAGGTGACCAGCTGTTCCAGCCGCAGCGAAGAGTATGCGCTTCATGCCTTCACCGCCCTTCTTGACTTTAAGAGTCCGCGCTCTTCGAGTGCCTGCGCTAGATCAGGGCTCTTCCTAATTCCGTTCAAGACCAATCCGATAGCCGCAACATTAGCAATGAGTGATGAGCCACCGTACGAGATAAAGGGAAGAGTAACTCCGACCACGGGAAAGATGCCGATATCCGAACCCACATTTACAACAACTTGTGCCAATATCCATGCGCCTACGCCAGCGGTTGCATATTTAAAGAAGAGGTCCTTGCTCTGCATTGCAGTTCGGAAAATCCCATAGAGCAGGAGTACGTAGAGGGTAAGAACGAATAGCGTTCCTAGGAGGCCCAGCTCTTCGCCGATTACTGTAAAGATAAAGTCGGTATGAGCCTCTGAGAGATTTGCCCACTTCTGCTGCGATGCCCCGAGTCCGACCCCGAAGAGGCCGCCACTGGCTAGACCCATGATGGAGTGCGCAGGCTGCCACCCAGCGAATTTGTAGACAGACGGCTTAAAAGGATCAAGAACGGCAGCGAATCTATGGAGGCGATTAGGTTTCGAAATGACAGCGCCTGCAGTGGCGAGTACGCCGCCTAAAGAGATAACGGCAAAGCTTCTCATTGAGAGTCCACCGATATAGAGCATCGCTGCAACAATCCCCATTACGGTCAACGCAGTTCCAAGATCATTTCCAGCCATGATGAGCGCTAAGAAGATAAATGCCCCCGGAAGAATTCTGCCCAGCAGCTGCATTGTCTCGTGTGCTTGGTTGCTCTGCTCAAATCGCTTCAGTTGAGCCGCGCACCAGATCACTAAGAGTAACTTTGCAAACTCGCTCGGCTGGATAGTGAATGGGCCAACCGGAATCCAATTTCGGTTTCCATTAGTAGAACGTCCAATGAAAATGGGGAGAATGAGCAAGAGTGCGCCAACGGGAATTGCAAAGCGACCAATTAAAGAGAAGTACTTCATCTTTGACCGCATCGTGAGCCAACCAACACATACTGCAATTCCTAAGAAGAGCAACTGCTTGAGGAAGATCGCGTAGACAGAGCCATAATCTTGAAGTGATTTCACAGACGAGGCAGATAACACCATCACTAAACCAAAGGCGCAGAGTGAGAGCAGGGAGAAGAGAATGAAGTAGTACGGCGCGAGCGGGGATTTAATAAAGCTACTTTGCGACCTGGTGCTCATGCCAAGAACCGTTCCACTGCAAATCGGAAGGCCTCTCCCCTGTGCGCATATGAGGTGAACTGGTCCATTGAGGCGCAAGCTGGAGCAAGCAAAACAGCATCGCCTGATTGGGCGAGCCCTCCTGCACGTTCGACTACCTGCTCCATCAACGCTTCCGCTGAATCTCCATCAACTCTGAAATATGGGATTTCAGGGGCATAGGTATCGAGGGCGGTAGCGATGAGTTCTCTATCGGTTCCAATCAAAATAACGGCGCGAATCCGCTTCTTCATGGATTGAACGATCTCATCCATGGCTGCACCTTTGGCTAATCCGCCAGCAATCCAGATGCACTTCTCTACCGATGAGAGCGCTGCCTTTGCAGCATGCGGATTCGTTGCCTTTGAATCATTGATCCAACGGATGCCGTCACGTTCTGCGATTAATTCCAGGCGGTGGTGATCTAGGACGAAGTTTCGAACTCCCTCATTAACAGCTTCGTGTGAAATTCCAATAGCGAGCGATAGTCCTGCTGCTGCCATTGCGTTAAGAACATTATGCGGAACAGAAGGTTTGATATCGACCAACTCGGCAAATGACTCTGCCGCCTCGGGGCTGGCTACAAACGCCCGATCCACCAATAGATTTTCAACGAGGCCGATCTCTCCAGGTCGTGGTGTATCGAGCGAGAAGAGCACTCTCCTACCATTCCAACCAGCAGAGCGATTCACAATCTCAGGATCTAACGCATTTAATACAGCAGTGTCGGTCTGCTGGAGCAACTTCAACTTTGCATTGGCATATCCATCAAATCCGCCATGCCAATCTATGTGATCTTCTGCGATGTTGAGAATCGCCACCGCTGCAAAGGTCGGGAATTCGCTCCAATCGATTTGGAACGAGGAGAGTTCAAGAGCTAAGACCTCGAGGCTAGGGTCCTCACCCAAAGTCTGCACAACAGAATTTCCAACATTTCCACATGCTCGGCCAGCAAGATTTGCGGCGCGGAAAATTGATTCGACCATCTGTACGGTCGTGGTCTTTCCATTTGTTCCCGTAAGTGCAATCCACCTCTGAGTGGGATTGACCTCGGATTTAATAACCCAAGCAAAATCTATCTCTGAAATTAACAGAGTGCCTCGACTAAGAAGTTCAGCAATAAGAGGGTGGCCTTTTCTCCACCCAGGTGAGACGACTGCCCAAGAGAATCTCTGCGAACCTAGTTCGTTTGCAACTCCCTCTCCCGCCTTCTCGTCAAAGAGTTGATAGTTCGCGCCTCGGTCATCAAGAAATTTCGCAACAGACTTTCCTGTTACACCTGCACCAATAATGGCGATCGGTTCTGAGAGAATCTCTGGAAGAGTTGGTTGTTGCTTCACTTTACGAGACCACCCATTGGGCGTAGAAGAGACCCAAACCTCCTGCAACACTTATGCCGGCGATAATCCAGAACCGTACAACGATGGTGACCTCGCCCCATCCAAGGAGTTCAAAGTGATGTTGAAGCGGCGCCATCTTAAAGACACGCTTTCCACCGCTCGCCTTGAAGTAGAGCGTTTGAATTATCACGGAACAGGTGATGATGACGAAGAGGCCACCGAGAAGAACTAAGAGAAATTCTGTGCGAAGGGTGACGGCAAGTCCAGCCATTGCGCCACCGAGTGCTAGAGAGCCGACGTCTCCCATGAAGATCTTCGCTGGCGAGGTGTTCCACCAGAGGAAGCCTGCACAAGCACCGGCCAGCGCCGCAGCTAAAACCGCTAGATCGAGAGGGTCACGCACCTGGTAGCACTTTGCGACGTGGGAGAAGACGCAGCTCTGGCGAAACTCCCAGACCCCGATGAGAATGAAAGAGAGAAAAGTCATGATGGATGCACCTGTTGCAAGTCCATCTAGACCATCAGTGAGATTAACTCCATTGCTAGTGCCGAGGACGAGAAAAGTTACCCATGCAATAACAAGGATTGTTCCCAGGGCAATCGATGTATCTCGAAGTGTTGAAAGATTTTTTGAGATAGGCGCAAGATGAAATGAGTCGACAAAGTGAAGACCTGCATAAGCGAATGAAGATGCTACGAGAAATTGACCGAACAACTTCTGCTTACTGGTGAGACCGAGGGACTTTCCCTTTGAGATCTTTAGCCAATCATCAAGGAGACCGACAGCCCCAAGGCCCCAGATGAGAGCGAGGACCAAGAGAGCTGATGCGCTGATGCTGACACCATCAACCAGGTGGCTCAGGAAGTAGGCCGCTGTTCCACTCAGAATAAGAATGACTCCACCCATGGTGGGAGTGCCACGCTTTACGTGATGCGAGGTTGGACCATCATCACGGATTGGTTGACCAAAGCCACGTGCTGCGAGGAAACGAATATAGAGAGGCGTGAGGAAGAGGCTAAGAAAGAGCGACGAAGCTCCAGCAATCAATATGCCCTTCACTCTTCGCTACCCTCCTTGCCCTTCTCTTCTCGTGCACGCAATTCGTGAATCAACTCTTCTGCCAATCGATCAAGTTGCTCGGCCCGCGAGGCCTTGATGACGATGACATCTCCCTCACTGATGTAAGGGAGGAAGATCTGCACCGCCTCGCTTGCTGCGCAGCGATGAATCTCCATCTCGCCAATGGCGCTCTCGGCACTCGGGGCGAAGCGCACCTCGCCGACCTCGACCAAGTGATCGATATGTAATTCAGAGGCGAGTCTGCCAATTTCCAGGTGGCTTTCCACTTCTGACGCGCCGAGTTCGTGCATCTTGCCCAGAAGCGCCCAGCAGGAACCACCGCTCTCCTGCGCAAGGAGTGAGGCAGTTCGCAGGGCCGCAGCCATGCTCTCAGGGTTGGCGTTATAGCTATCGTTGATAACGGTAACTCCGTTTACCTCATGAAGTTCCATGCGCCACTTTGAAGCCACTTCAGCTGTAGACAGAGCGCCAGCCAACAACTCCGGGCTGATGCCACAGGCAAATCCAACGGCTGCTGCCGCTAATGCATTTGCAACGTGATGCGCGCCGACGAGGCGTAGGGAACATCCCGCACGGCCATCAGGTGTGACTAGGTCAAAGTGCGCACGTCCACTGCGTAGTTCAATATCGGCGGCACGAACGTTGTCATGGGCGTTCTCACCGAAGATGATTCTCTTAATCCTGCGAGAAGATCCAAAAGTTGGAGTGTAAGCATCGTAATCCCCCAGGATTGCAATCCCAGCATCACTCAAAGTATCGATCAACTCTGCCTTGGTAGCTGCCAACTTCTCAACGCTTCCAAACTCTCCGACATGTGCACTTCCAACCACAAGGACTAGGCCAATATTAGGTTTTGCGATGGAGCACAGGTGAGCGATATCTCCGGTATGGCGTGCACCCATCTCAAGAATGACAAACGCCGTTTTCTCAGTAGCGCCAAGGAGCGTAAGTGGTACGCCAAGCTCATTATTGAAAGATCCCTCAGGAGCAATCACTTCACCCTTTGTTGAGAGAACGGCTCGCAACAAATCTTTCGTAGTTGTCTTACCTTGTGAACCGGTAATACCAATCACCTTTGCGGAAATTCTAGTTCGAACTTCTTTTGCCAAAACACTGAGGGCGCGACCAACATCATCCACTTGGATGGAAGGCACTCCCAGTGCAGCCGTTGTTAAAACAAACTCTGCACCTGCATCGATTGCTGCTTCTGCGAATTGGTTGCCATCTTGGTTCTTGCCTTTGAAAGCGCAGAAGAAAGTGCCGGACTTCGCCTTACGAGAGTCAATAATCGGCGCCGCAGAAGTCACGCGGGACACATCTAGGTTATGGGGAACTCCTCCAACAATCGAGGCGATTTCACCTAGTGAGAGGGCAATCATGAGAGCATCTCGATTGCTCGTGCCAACTCAATGCGGTCATCGAAGGGATGCTTAACACCGGCGATGAGTTGACCGGTTTCGTGCCCCTTACCGAGCACGAGTATGCAGTCACCCTTTTCGGCAATTGCTACGGCAAGTGCAATCGCTTTACGACGATCAACTTCGAGATGGAGAGCCTCAGATTCAGCGTGATTGCCCGCCATCTCCTTGAGGATGCTCTCTGGATTCTCACTACGAGGATTATCCGAAGTCATGATGGCAACATCGCTACCTCTCACCAGCGCATCACCCATGAGCGGACGCTTAGAAGAATCTCTATCTCCACCACAGCCAAGAACGGCAATCACTTTGCCAGCAGTCCGCTCTCGCATCGCTTGAAGCGAATGTTCCACTGCGTCAGGGGTATGGGCGTAATCCACGACCGCAGTAAATGGTGCACCTACCCCCACTCGCTCCAGGCGCCCAGGCGCAGCCAGAAGCGTTGATAAATCACGCGCAACTGCAATGGGATCAACGCCACTCTCAACCGCGATGGCAACAGCCATCAATAAATTATCTAGATTATGTTCACCTAATAACTGAATGGCGCCTTCGATAAGAATGCCGCCAGTGCCGCGAATCGCGACGCGGTAACCAGACGCTTCACTCTCAATCACTGTGTAGTGCCAGGTGGCGCGCTTATCGCTCTTGCTCAGCGTTTGCATGAAGATCTCAGATTCATTTGCTAACCGTGCTCCGTAAGAATCATCAATATTTACAAAGCCAAGATCTGCGTATTCAGATGTAAAGAGCTTCTTCTTCGCCAAGTAATAACTCTCCATATCACCATGGAAATCGAGGTGATCTTGGGTGAGGTTGGTAAAGGCCACGCAGGAGAAGTGCGTTCCATTAATGCGACCGAGGGCGATTGCGTGGCTGCTTACCTCCATAACGCAATCAGTTGCGCCGCTCTCTAAAGAGCGAGTAAAGAGTCGCTGAAGTTGGTCTCCTTCTGGGGTAGTAAATCCAGTCTCAAGAATCTCTCCCCCAATCTCAGCTCCCAGAGTCCCGATAACTGTTGTTTCACGACTCTGTGCCCGCAGTAATTGAGCAAGGAGCGAGGCAGTTGTCGTCTTTCCATTGGTACCTGTAATTCCAACAGTACGCATCCGTGAAGCAGGTCTGTTGTAGAACCACGAGGCAATCTCGCCCACCATTACTTCTAGCGATGGAATAACAAGAACCGGAACCGACACATTGCCGAGCATCGACGCACCTGCTGCATCGGTGAGAACCGCATGAGCACCTTGAGCAATCGCCTGTGGTGCATATGCCGAGCCGTGGCTCTTTACGCCTTGCGCAGCGATGAAGAGGTCGCCAGCGGTTATGTGCTTAGAGTTAGAGGAAATCCCGACAAAAGCAAGACCCTTCTGAGATTCTTCAATCGCACACCCAAGGAGACGAGCAAGTTCGCCTAACGTCTTTCCGTAGCGAGGGGCCATATCAATTTCCCGCCTTTGAGGTTAGAGCTGAACCTTTGCGAAGGAGCGCGCTCTCAGTCAATGGGTAAGCAGTGAAGGTGGTGCGCGTTGGAGCAATGCGACGATTTTGAAGCACAAAGCTCATGACCTTCTTAAATACTGGCGCTGAAATCGTTCCACCGAAGTGATCGCCTTGAGGGTTCTGGATCACCACGGAGATTACATATTGCGGAGCATCAGCAGGAGCAAAGCCGATAAAGGATGCGGTGTAGCCGTGATAGCAGTTGCACTTCGCGTTATAGCGCATCGCAGTACCAGTCTTGCCAGCGACACGATAGCCCGCGATCGCAGCTTCTGGTGCTGTTCCATTTGAAGATACAACGCTCTCCATCATGGTTCTCATCTTTGTTGCAACATCCTCACTTACAACGCGAACGCTCTTCTGTACTGAAGTTGGTGTGTAATTTCCACTGCTGTCCGTATAGCCTGCAACAACAGTTGGCGTAACACGCACTCCACCATTGGCAAT
>CANGCW010000012.1 GCA_947452525.1 Actinomycetota bacterium | reverse complement strand
GGTTCAAGGAATGCGCCACTCTCTATTGCATTGCACCAAGCCGCAGAGGCTCGGTTGATTGAACTTCACGTTCGAATTGATGAACGTGGTGCCGGTTTCTTTGCTCTCGGACTTTCACGCGCGAGCGATAACTATGTTGTCTGCATCTGCACGAGCGGCACAGCGGTTGCGAATTACCACCCGTCAGTGCTCGAGGCCTTCCATAGCGATTCACAAGTTCTCTATCTCACCGCAGATCGCCCAGCGAGGTTGCGTAATACAGGTGCGAACCAGACGACGTTGCAGGATGGAATTCTGACTCCATTGGAGACGCTAGATACCGCGGAAATCTTTGATGTACGTAAAGTGCTGATCGGTGGTCCCGTGCATGTAAATCTGCAATTTGATGAACCACTTCTTTCACCTTCAGTGGATGTACGTTGGCTAGAGGGAATTAACCAAGAGCCACTGGAGTTGGAAGCACCAACAAACCCTGCCGATCGTCTCACCGTGAAGAGCGATGGCGTCTTAATCGTCGGCCACGACCGAGGTAACTTCTCCGTTGAAGAGATCAATGAGTTTGCAGATATTCTCGATTGGCCAGTGATTGCAGAAGACCCACTCTCATTTCCAAATGCAATCTCTCACGCATCGCTCTTCTTGAGCGATGAAGGATTACGAGCTGCGCTATCAACGAATGAAGTCATTGTTATTGGTAGAACAACTCTTTCGCGAAGTATCAATGCATACATTGCAAGCACGCCAGAGGTCATCGTGATAGATCCTCGCATTGAGACCGTTGATATTGATCGCACCGCAAGTCAGGTCTTCTCTACTATTCCACATGTAACCAAGCACAGCACAACGAGTGAATGGCTTGAACTCTGGGAGAAGTCGGCGAAGTTAAGTGAGTCAGCAATCGCTCATGAGATTGAATGGTCTGAGCAGTTAGCTCTCCGCGCCATCACGCATAACCTCCCGAACGAGTCGGCGCTCTTTATCGGCTCATCGCGGCCGGTAAGAGATATCGAGGGTTTCGCCTTCCCACGAAATGGCTTAAGCACTTTTGCTAACCGGGGTCTTGCGGGTATCGATGGAAATATCTCTACCGCTCTTGGAATCGCAACACAGTTCGAGAGGAGTTACTCGATCCTCGGCGATCTCACATTCCTGCACGATATCTCTGCGCTCGTAAACCTTCCTGAGGTGAACCACACAATCTTTATCATTGATAACAATGGCGGCGGAATCTTCTCCACACTACCTCAAGCAGGGGTAGGCGGTTTTGAGCAGATCTTTGGAACGCCTCATAATAAAAACATTGCCGCAATCGTCTCAGGCTTCGGCATACCGGTTCAGGTTGTTAAGACTGTAAGCGAAATCGAGATGGCTATCGCTAAGCAGCCAACCGGAGTAAACGTAGTAGTTGTTGAGGTGCCTGATCGCGCCACGAATGCAGTGCGGGTTAAAGAGTTAGCTCAGAGCGTCTCTAACGCAGTACGCATTGGCAATAACTTAGCCTGACTCTCTGCCAGCTCTGCTTCTGGATCTGAGCCCGCAACGATTCCACATCCAGCAAAAAGGCGAATTGAACGGTTATCTGCAGCAAGCTCACCACAACGGAGCGCGATACCTACCTCGCCATCGCCGCGAGCATCTATCCAGCCAACCGGTCCGGCGTAACGATTGCGGTCCATGCCCTCGATATCAGCGATCACGTTACGCGCCTTATCCGTAGGCGTTCCACACACTGCGGCAGAGGGGTGCAGGGCCTGAATCAAGGTAAGAAGATCCACTCGGCTCGCGCCCTCATTCACGACTCCAGTTACATCTGTTGCGAGATGCATGACATTAGCTAGATGCAAAACGAAAGGAGATTCCGGAACGTTGGTTGAAGAACAGAAAGGAGAGAGCGCGTCGGCAACCGATCGAACTGCATACTCGTGCTCCTCAAGATCCTTTGAAGATTTTGCAAGTGATGCTGCAAGACCAAGATCTCTATCTTCATCGCCGGTCTTGCGAATCGTTCCAGCAAGTACACGTGATGTTACGAGCGATTTACTTAAACGAACTAATAACTCCGGTGTTGCGCCAATCAGGTTTGCAACGAGGAATACCCAGGTAGTTGGGTAATTTTCCGCAAGACGGGTGATCAGCGCGCGAGTACTAATTTCGTTATCGCTCTTCGCAGTCAAATCTCTTGCAAGGACAACCTTCTCAAACTCTCCAGCTTTAATGCGATCGACCGCAATCGCAACTCTCTTCGTCCACTCATCAGTGGCAATACTTCCTGGCTCCCACTGAAGGTTGAGTGGTACGCGCTGCTCTCCGCCAAGTGAATTAATTGCTGGTTGATTCTCGCTTCCAATCCAGGTAATCCACGACTTGCCACCCTTCTGACCAATGATGATCTCTGGGATAACTAAACGTGATTCACTCGCATCAGTGAATGCGAAAGAGAGAAAGGCAATCGGTCCCGTCCCGGCGCCATGAACGTTATTTGCGATGCTGAGTTCGGCTAACTCTTTACGCCACCAGGCAGAAGCATCCGCGAAACGATGCGCACCTGTAAATGTTGCCTCTTTATAAACCCCAAAGCCGATGAGTCCTTCTTCACCACGAATCCAGGAAGTAGAGATCTCACGATCAGTGATCGCTTGGGAGAGTTGTGGGTGTGAACCCAGTATCTCTGTAGTTACCTGCACGCGCTAAGTAAAGACCTATTAACGCTTAGAGACAAAGCGCCAGACGCTTGGTAGTGCGGTAGAGGCGATAGCGATTTTAATCACTTCACCAATTATGAACGGGGAGAGGCCCTTAGAGAAGGTCCATGACCAGCTCTGGTGTGTGTAGTGGTGGAGCCATGCAAGGCCCAATGTGAATGTAACGACATTGCCGATAATCATTGTCGGGATAACTGTTGAGATGCGTTGATCCCACTTGCGCTCTGCGAGTAATCCAACGATGTAGCTGGTGAGCAACATTCCAACGAGGTAGCCACCGGTTGCTCCGACTAAGCGCGATACGCCATGAGAACCATCAGCGAGAATTGGCGCGCCGACAATTGCAAAGGCGAGATATGAGAGAAAGGTAAGTGCGCCGAGGTTTGCACCGTATGCAGCTCCGAGAAGAAGGACTGCGAGGGTCTGACCTGTGACAGGCACAGGTGAGCCTGGGATGGGAAGAGAGATCTGCGCCATCGCTCCGATAAATGCAACGCCGCCGAAGACGAGGGCAACCTTAGATGTAATAGTTGAGCGCGAGATGAGCGCTGTTCGCAGTGTCGCAACCTGATGAACCGGTATTTGGTGAAATGACATTGACTCTCCTCAACGGTAAGGCTCGGCTTGTGCGAAAAGGGTACTGCCAGCACAATATACGCGTGAGTAATGCCGCCGATTTAAATAAGAACCCCGATGAGGTCGCCTCAATGTTTGATGGGGTCGCGAAGCGCTATGACTTTATCAATGATCTCTTAAGTCTTAATCGCACTAAGGCATGGCGCAAAGTTGTTACCAAAATTATTGCTCCCAAGTCCGGTATGAAAATCCTCGATATCGCAGCGGGAACTGGCTCATCCAGTGCACCACTTGCAGAGGCCGGGGCAGAGGTCATCGCCCTCGACTTCTCACAAGGAATGATTGAGTCAGGACGTAAGCGAAACCCAGCGCTCACCTTTGTTCAGGGCGATGCTATGAAGCTTCCTTTTGGCGAGAATGAATTTGATGTCACAACCATCTCCTTCGGCCTTCGCAATACCCAAGATCCCGTCGTCGCTATGCGCGAGGCGCTCCGGGTGACCAAGTCCGGCGGTCGGATGGTTATCTGCGAATTTAGCCACCCAACAAATAAGGCCTTCCGCACCCTCTATATGAAGTACTTGATGGGCGCCCTTCCAAAGATTGCCAAGAAGACCGCCTCCAACCCTGAGGCCTATATCTATCTCGCCCAATCCATCCAGGCCTGGCCGAATCAGGTCGATCTCGGGGCGAAGATGGAAGAGGCTGGCTGGAAGAACGTCGCCTGGCAGAACCTCACCTTCGGTATCGTCGCGGTACATATTGGTTTCAAAGCCTAAAGATTGGTTTTAAGGGGTAACCCGCCCCACTGTGTCGCACGCCATTCCTGCCTGAGCCCCTCCACCCCTTAGACTTACCAATCATGAATCCCTACGTACCGATTCTGGTTATCGGCGCCATTGGATTTGGCTTCGCAGCCTTTTCCGTTGTCGCGGCAGCAGTAACAGGTCCTAAGCGTTATAACCGCGCCAAGTTAGAGGCCTACGAGTGTGGAATTGAGCCATCCCCCCAAGCGGCAGGTGGCGGTCGATTCCCAGTGAAGTACTTCCTCACTGCAATGCTCTTCATCGTCTTCGATATCGAAATCGTCTTCCTCTATCCATGGGCTGTCACCTTCGACAAGCTCGGTCTCTTTGGATTAGTCGAGATGGTCATCTTTATCCTCACTGTCTTTGTCGCGTATGCCTATGTCTGGCGCCGCGGTGGATTGGAATGGGACTAAATGGGTCTAGAAGAGTCGCTACCTAGCGGATTCGCACTGACAACAGTCGAAGGTCTCGCTGGATATATGCGCAAATCATCGCTCTGGCCTGCAACATTCGGTCTTGCATGTTGCGCGATTGAGATGATGGCTGCCGGTGCCGGAAAGCATGACCTTGCACGCTTCGGTATGGAGGTCTTCCGCGCCTCCCCACGTCAAGCAGATTTAATGATCGTTGCTGGTCGCGTATCTAACAAGATGGCACCGGTACTTCGTCAGATTTACGATCAAATGCCTGGACCAAAGTGGGTTCTTGCAATGGGTGCATGTGCATCATCAGGTGGAATGTTTAACAACTACGCAGTCGTTCAAGGCGTAGATCACGTAGTCCCAGTTGATATCTATCTTCCTGGCTGCCCACCACGCCCAGAGATGCTTATTGACGCTATTTTGAAGCTGCATCAGCAGATTAGCGATACCAAGCTCGGTGCTAATCGCGAAGACATTATCCGTGAGGTTGAGGCAGCAGCACTTGCCGCAAAGCCAACTCATCAACTGAAGGGGCTACTTGCGTGAGTGAAGATAAAGGCGCATTTGGCGTTCAAGGAACTGGAGATACATCAGGTTTTAGTGGACTAGTACGTGCAGCACATTCAGCAGGATCGAGTGAGCGCCCATACGGTTCCTACTTCGATGATCTTGCAGATGATCTAGAGCGCGCATATCCAGAGTTCAACGATGCAATCGAGAAGGTTGTTGTAGATCGCGGAGAGCTCACCCTCTTTGTAAAAGCTGCAAAGCTCTTCGACGTTGCAACAATTCTTCGTAATAACGAGAAGTTGCGCTTTGAGTATGGTCTCGGTGTTAACGGGGTTCATTACCCAGATCAGAAGGATCGCGAACTTCATGCGGTATACGAACTTCTCTCATTGACACATAACCGTCGCATTCGTTTGGAAGTAGCTGTTCCAGAATCACATCCACACCTTCCTTCACTCGTTGAAGTTTGGGGCGGCATGAACTGGCATGAGCGCGAGACCTACGACATGTTCGGAATCATCTTTGATGGCCACCCAGCACTCACTCGCATCTTGATGCCAGATGATTGGCAGGGCCACCCACAACGTAAGGATTACCCACTCGGTGGAATTGCCGTCGAATACAAGGGCGCAACAACACCTGCACCAAGTGAGCGGAGGTCATACCGATGAGCACCTATGCAGATCCATACGCATCATCGCGTGAGACAACAGAAGGTCGCGTCTACTCCGTAACTGGCGGAGATTGGGATGCGCTCGCTACTGAGATTGGCGCAACGAAGGAAGAGCGCGTCGTTGTGAATATGGGTCCTCAGCACCCATCAACACACGGTGTGCTCCGCCTCATCCTCGAGCTCGAGGGCGAGACTGTTACAGAAGCTCGTTGCGGAATCGGCTACCTACACACAGGTATCGAGAAGAACACTGAATATCGCACCTGGACACAGGGCGTCACCTTTGTAACCCGTATGGATTACTTAGCCCCAATCTTTAACGAGGTTGCATACTGCCTCGGCGTTGAGAAGCTCCTTGGAATCACCAACGATATTCCAGAGCGCGCAAGCGTTATCCGCGTCTTGATGATGGAGCTCAATCGAATCTCCTCACATATGGTTGCTCTCGGTACCGGTGCACTTGAACTTGGCGCACTCTCACCAATGATCTTCGCATTCCGTGAGCGTGAACTCGTTCTCGATCTCTTCGAGATGATCTCAGGTCTCCGTATGAATATGGCATATGTCCGCCCAGGTGGAGTTGCGCAAGATATTCCCGCAGGCGGCGTTGCAAAGATTCGCGAGACTGTTGCACAACTTCGCACCAACTTTAAAGATAACGAGAAGCTCCTCATCGGAAACACCATCTGGATGAAGAGAACTCAGCACATCGGTTATCTCGATCTAGCTGGTTGCACCACTCTCGGAATTACTGGCCCAGTACTGCGTTCAGCAGGTCTTGCATGGGATCTCCGTAAGACCCAGCCATATTGCGGTTACGAGAACTACGATTTCGATGTTGTTACTGCAAATAGCTGCGATGTCTATGGTCGCTTCCTCGTTCGCATGGGCGAGCTCGAGCAATCACTTCGCATCATCGAGCAGGCATGCGACAAGTTAGATCGTCTTGAGGGCCAGCCAGTAATGGTTGCCGATAAGAAGATTGCTTGGCCTTCACAACTCTCAGTCGGCGCTGATGGAATGGGTAACTCACTCAATCACATCCGCGAGATCATGGGAGAGTCCATGGAAGCGCTTATCCATCACTTCAAACTTGTTACTGAGGGTTTCCGCGTTCCAGCCGGCCAGGTCTATACCGCAGTTGAATCACCTCGCGGTGAGACCGGTGTTCACCTTGTTTCAGATGGCGGAACACGTCCATATCGCGTGCACTTCCGCGAACCATCATTTAACAATCTTCAAGCAACAGCTGCGATGTCAGAAGGTGGCATGGTCGCCGACATCATCGCTGCAGTTGCCTCTATCGATCCAGTTATGGGAGGTGTTGATCGCTAATGGCCTTCTCAGATAAAGATCTAGAGTTGATGGGTACCATCATTGCGAAATATCCACGTAAGCGTTCGGCGATCATGCCGCTCTTGCATTACGTGCAATCAGTTTCAGGTTATGTAACGCCAGAGGGCATTGAGAAGATCGCTGAACTCCTTGAGCTAAGCACTGCAGAAGTTACTGCTGTCTCAACCTTCTACACGCAGTACAAGCCACATCCTGTTGGCGAGTATCACGTTGGTGTCTGCATCAACACGCTCTGTGCGGTTATGGGTGGAGATCAGATTTACGAAGAGGTTAGCAAGCACCTTGGAATCGGCAACGATGAAGTGACTGCTGATGGCAAGGTCTCGCTTGAGAGAATTGAATGTAACGCTGCCTGCGATTACGCACCTGTCGTTATGGTCAATTGGGAGTTCTACGATAACCAGACACCAGAGTCAGTAAAGGCGCTTGTTGATGGCGCACGCGAAGGAAAGGCAAAGGGCCCAACTCGCGGACCAAAGACACTTCGCACCTGGAAAGAGAACTCCGCAGTTCTCGCTGGCATCTCTGATGGCCTTGCAAATGAGGGTCCATCAGCAGGTAAGGCATCTCTCCTCGGTTTGAAGTTATCTAAGGGGGAGAAGAAGTAATGACGACGCTAACTCCTGTCCTTTCAGCATTCTGGGATGAAGAGGATTCATACACCCTCGCCGGTTACCAACGTAATGGTGGATATAAGGCATCGGCAAAGGCCCTCAAGATGGAGCCTGATGATGTTATTAACCTTGTAAAAGAGTCAGGCCTTCGTGGTCGTGGCGGCGCAGGCTTCCCAACTGGAACCAAGTGGTCATTCATTCCACAAGGTGACAATAAAGAGCATTACCTCGTAGTGAACGCAGATGAGTCAGAGCCTGGCACTTGTAAAGATATGCCGCTCCTGATGGCGAATCCACACTCACTCATCGAGGGAATCATCATCGCTTCATATGCGATCCGCGCAAACCATGCATTTATCTATATCCGCGGCGAGGTAGTCCACGTCGTTCGTCGCCTACAACAGGCGATTGATGATGCATACAAGGCGGGCCTTCTTGGTAAAGATGTGAAGAAGGGTTATGACCTCGAGCTCGTCCTTCACGTTGGTGCAGGTGCATATATCTGCGGTGAAGAGACAGCGCTGCTCGATTCACTTGAAGGCTTCCGTGGTCAGCCACGCCTTCGTCCACCATTCCCAGCTATCGCTGGTCTCTATGCGCGCCCAACAGTTGTAAATAACGTTGAGTCGATTGCATCTGTACCAGCGATTATTGCTAACGGCATTGAGTGGTTCCAGAAGATGGGAACAGAGAAGTCAAAGGGATTCACTCTCTACTCACTCTCTGGCCATGTAAAGAACCCCGGACAGTTCGAAGCACCTCTCGGAATTACTCTCCGCGAACTTCTTGATATGTCAGGCGGAATGCGTAAGGGCCACACCCTGAAGTTCTGGACTCCTGGCGGTTCATCAACTCCGCTCTTCACAGCAGAACATCTCGATGTTCCGTTGGATTATGAAGGTGTATCTGCTGCGGGCTCCATGCTCGGTACCAAGGCGCTACAGATTTTTGATGAGACGACATGCGTACTTCGCGCAGTGCTTCGCTGGACTGAGTTCTACAAGCACGAGTCATGCGGAAAGTGCACACCATGCCGTGAGGGCACCTGGTGGCTCGTTCAAGCGATGAAGAAGTTAGAGGCGGGCGAGGGAACTACAGAAGATCTCGACAAGCTCATTGATCTAACAAATAACATTGCAGGTCGCTCGTTCTGCGCACTTGCAGATGGTGCAGCTAGCCCGATCCTCTCCTCGATGAAGTACTTCCGCGATGAGTATCAACTGCACCTCGATAACGGTGGATGTCCATTTGATCCATCAGCTTCCACACTCTTCAAGTCAACGGCAGGTAACGAATGACAAATAATGTAGAGACCACAGAGATGATTACATGTGTCATCGATGGCTTCGAGGTAACTGTCCCTAAGGGCACCTTGGTCATTCGTGCAGCAGAGAAGCTTGGAATTCAGATTCCACGTTTCTGCGATCACCCGCTTCTTGATCCAGCTGGTGCATGCCGCCAATGTCTCGTTGATATCGAGATCAATGGTCGCGCATTCCCCAAGCCACAAGCTTCATGCACCATTCCCGTTGAGACCGGAATGATTGTTAAGACTCAACTCACATCCCCTGTTGCCGATAAGGCGCAGAAGGGAATCATGGAGTTCCTCCTTATCAATCACCCACTTGATTGCCCAGTCTGCGATAAGGGCGGCGAATGCCCACTTCAGAATCAGGCGATGAGTAATGGCCGTCCAGAGTCTCGCTACGAAGGTGTAAAGCGCACATACGAGAAGCCAATCAATATCTCCTCTCAGGTTCTCCTTGATCGCGAACGCTGCGTTCTCTGTGCACGTTGTACTCGCTTCTCGGAGCAGATCGCTGGCGATCCATTCATCACTTTGAATGAGCGTGGAGCGTTGCAACAAGTTGGTATCTATGAGAAAGATCCATTCAACTCATACTTCTCTGGAAACACTGTTCAGATCTGTCCAGTAGGTGCACTCACCGGCGCTTCATACCGCTTCCGTGCTCGTCCATTCGACCTCGTCTCCACACCATCTGCATGTGAGCATTGCGCATCAGGTTGCGATCTCCGTACCGATGTTCGTCGCGGCAAGACGCTTCGCCGTCTCGCTGGTGAAGATGCATCAGTAAATGAAGAGTGGTCATGCGATAAGGGCCGTTGGGCATTTAAGTACATCTCAAGTCGTGAACGCATCACAACTCCACTTCTCCGTGGTGCAGATGGCGAACTTCATGAGGCATCATGGCCAGAGGCGATTGCAGCTGCAGCAGCAGGTCTTGCTGGAAAGCGTGCAGCAGTACTTGCCGGTGGCCGCCTCACAACTGAGGATGCGTATGGATACAGCAAGTTTGCTCGCGTAGCTCTTGGAACAAACGATATTGATTTCCGCTCTCGTGGGAACTCTGCAGAAGAGGGCGCATTCCTCGCCTCCATCGTTACAAATTCTGAGACCACTTACCGCGATATCGATAAGGCCGACCATGTCGCTCTCATCGAATTCGATCCAGAGGATGAATCACCAATCGTCTTCTTGCGTCTCTACAAGCGTTCACGTAAGCGTGGCCTCAAGGTCACAACACTTGCATCACATTCTTCTCGCGGAAGCGAGAAGCTTGGTGCGGTTCGCATTACCTCAATCTCTGAGCTTGCAGATCTCACAGAGAAGTCAGTCATTCTCGTAGGCGAGCGCGCTCACGAGACGGCAGGTCTTCTCTCTTCAGTTGCAGAACTTGCAAAGAAGAGCGGCGCAAAGCTTGCTTGGGTTCCACGTCGTGCTGGCGAGCGCGGTGCGCTCTTCGCTGGCGCTATCGGAAATCTTCTTCCAGGTGGACGCCCAGTAACTGATGCTGCAGCTCGTGTTGATATTCAGAGCGCATGGGGAGTATCAAACCTTCCTGCAAACGAGGGTCGCACAACTGATGAGATTCTTGCTGCGCTTGATCGCAATGAGATCGGTGCGGTTCTCGTTGGCGGCGTTGATCCGATGGATATCTCATCAGAGGCCCTTACCTCAATGCTCAATAGCTTTGTCGTTAGCCTTGAGATCTCTCACTCTTCAGTGACAGCGATTGCCGATGTTGTTCTTCCCGTCGCAGCTGTCGTTGAGAAGAGCGGTTCATACTTGAACTGGGAGGGTCGCACACGCGCATTTGATCGCGCACTTGAAGACTCACTCACTCGCAGCGATGTTCGCATCCTCTCCATGCTTGCAGATGAGATGAAACGACCAATTAATCTTCCAACAGTTGCAGCGACAGCTCGTGAAATTGAGAGCCTCGGCAAGTGGGATGGAGCAACAGTTGCTGCCCCATCAGTTGCACTTGCAGCCGCTCCTTCAGCAACAGGAGATCAGGCGATTCTCGAGTCATGGCGCTTACTCCTCGATCTCGGAACGCTTCAACAGGGTGAAGAGAACTTGGCGGGAACAGCTCGTCCTTCAACAGTTGTTATCTCTGCAAAGCGCGCTGAAGCACTTGGAGTCTCTAACGGTGATTCTGTTACCGTGAAGCACGAGCGTGGTTCAGTGACTCTTCCAGCAGCTATCGGCGATATCGCTGATGGTTCAATCTGGATTCCGCGTAACTCAATCGGATCGCAAAGTATCGTCACATTTGGTGCAGGTCGTGGCGTCCTAGTAACGGTGGTTAAAGCATGAGTATCGGTCAGCTAATCGGTATGGATCCAGGCTGGATCTCTGCAATCAAGGGCCTCATCGCCTTTGTTATCTGCGTGCTCCTTACCCTCTTCGCAATCTGGGCAGAGCGTCGCATTGTTGCTCGCATGCAGATGCGCGTTGGTCCAAACCGCGTCGGTAAGTTTGGATTACTTCAATCTCTCGCTGATGGCGTGAAGTTGGCGCTGAAGGAAGACATCATTCCTAAGGCAGCAGATCGGATCGTCTTTGTGATTGCACCGATCATCAGCGCAACGACCTGCTTTATGTCATTCGCAGTTATGCCGATGACTGGCAAGGTCTCACTCTTCGGCCACACCACAGCGCTTCAACTTACAGATCTCCCAGTTGGAGTTCTCTACGTTCTTGCGATTGCTTCAGTTGGCGTCTACGGCATCGTTCTCGCTGGTTGGTCTTCAGGTTCAACATATCCACTTCTTGGTGGACTCCGCTCATCCGCGCAGGTCATCTCCTATGAAGTGGCCATGGGCCTCTCTCTTGTCGCAGTCTTTATGTATGCCGGTTCAATGTCGACCGCGGATATCGTCGCTGCACAGGGCCATGGTTGGTATGCAGTGATTCTCTTCCCATCATTTGTGATCTACATGATCTCTATGGTCGGCGAGACGAACCGCGCACCATTTGACCTTGCAGAGGCTGAGGGTGAGCTCGTTGGTGGATTCCACACTGAGTACTCGTCGCTGAAGTTCGCACTCTTCTTCCTTGCAGAGTATGTAAACATCATGGGCGTATCTGCTCTTGCTACAACTCTCTTTCTTGGTGGTTACCACGCTATCCCTGGCCTTGGATTTACCGAGAGCTGGCTTGGCGGCTGGTTCACACTTGTCTGGTTCCTCGGCAAGGTACTCGCATTCTTCTTCATCTTTATCTGGCTCCGCGGAACGCTGCCACGTATGCGTTACGACCAGTTCATGAAGTTCGGTTGGAAGGTTCTTATCCCAACCTCGCTCGTATGGATCATGGTTGGTTCAACATTCCACCTCTTGAAGATGCGTAACGCATCCCGCATCACAATCATGGGCTTTGGAATCGGTGTATTCCTTCTCATTATGGCTGGTCTCACCATGAGTGAGTGGAGCTCCAAGCGGAGAGCTGAAAACGCTACAGATATTGAACTTCCAGAACCATCATTCCCAGTTCCATCTATCACCCGATCGGAATACATCAATGGCTGAAAATTCAGAGATTAATAAGCGCCAGGATTTCAGCCTCGCAAAGGCTGAGGCGGAGAGCGCCCCGATCACAGAGCAAGTTGCAGGAAGTTTCTTCAAGCAGCTCCAGGGATTCTGGGTCACCTTCATCACGATGTTTAAGAAGGTCAACACAGTTCAATATCCATTTGAGAAGGCTCCAACAGCAGAGCGTTTCCATGGTCGCCACCAACTCAATCGCCATCCTGATGGCCTTGAGAAGTGCATCGGTTGTGAACTCTGCGCATGGGCATGTCCAGCAGATGCGATCTATGTTGAGGGTGGAACAAATACACCTGAGGCTCAATATTCACCAGGCGAGCGTTACGGCAAGGTCTATCAGATTAACTATCTCCGTTGCATCTTCTGCGGACTCTGCATTGAGGCCTGCCCAACTCGCGCCCTCACAATGTCCAATGAGTTTGAACTTGCTGATAGCACTCGCGAGAAGTTGATCTTCGAGAAGGAAGATCTGCTCGCTCCGCTTCGCCAAGGAATGTTGCAGCCTCCACATCCAATGTATCCAGGTTCAACAGATACAACGTATTACCGTGGGGAAGTACCAGGTTCGCACCCATCACAGGAGACGAATTCACATGCATAACTTATTTAGCGCGGCGCTAACAATTGGCGCAACGAAGACTCCCGAGGCGGTCCAGTTCTGGATCCTCGCCCCACTCGCAGTGCTTGCTGCAGTGGGAATGTTGCTTGTGAAGAAGGCAGTTCACTCTGCGCTCCTCCTCGCATGGATCATGATCTCGCTTGCAATCTTCTACATCGCTCAGGATGCGCTCTTCCTAGGAATTGTTCAGGTCGTCGTCTACACCGGCGCAGTAATGATGCTCTTCCTCTTTATTCTGATGCTCGTCGGCGTTGATTCTTCAGATTCGCTCATCGAGAATATCAAGGGACAACGCGGAGCGTCGATTACCGCAGCTCTCGGCCTCGCAGGCCTCCTCACCTCTCTCATTGGTCGCGCAGTGGTCGGCCATGAGGCATACGGATTAACCGTGAGTAATGCCAATGGAAATGTTCAGGGAATCGCACAGGAGCTCTTTACCCAGTATGTCTGGGCCTTTGAAGTCGTCTCTGCGCTCTTGATTACTGCTGCGCTCGGCGCAATGGTCTTGGCACACACGCCTAAGAGCAGCCCTTCACAGCGCTTCCTCTCAACCGCTCGTTTCCGCGGTGATTCACTCGCAGCTACAGCAGGCCTGGCAGCTTCAGGAGTTTATGCACGACATAACGCAGTGGATGTCCCCGCGCTCCTACCGGATGGTTCAGCCGCGGAAGAGTCAATCTCAGCAACGCTTGAAGCTCGTGGCGACATGATCGTCTCAACACCGTTTGAGATGAAGCCAGCGATCGAGGAGGAGAACTAATGGATATCTCGAACTACCTCTACCTCTCAGCGATCCTCTTCACTATTGGCGCAGTAGGCGTTGCCATTCGTCGTAACGCAATCGTCGTCTTTATGTGTATCGAGTTGATGCTGAATGCATGCAACCTCGC
>CANGCW010000011.1 GCA_947452525.1 Actinomycetota bacterium | reverse complement strand
GTATCTCGCGTAGGTAGCTCAGCACAGACCAAGGCGATCAAGAAGATCGCTGGTCGTCTCCGCCTTGACCTCGCGCAGTATCGTGAACTTGAAGCATTCGCAGCATTCGGTTCAGACCTCGATGCAGCATCAAAGGCTCAGCTCGAGCGTGGTGCTCGCATGGTTGAGCTCTTGAAGCAAGGCCAGTACTCGCCTTACTCAGTCGAGCGCATGACTGCATCTATCTGGGCAGGTACCACCGGCAAGATGGATAGCATTCCTGTTGCTGATATTCGTCGCTTTGAATCTGAATTCTTGGACTTCATTGCACGTGAGCGCGCAGCAATCTTCGAAGTGATCTCATCAACGCGTGAACTTTCAGATGACACAGTTGTAGCTCTTGAGAAGGCAGTCGCTGACTTCAAGCTTCAGTTCGTTCCAACCGGAGCAGCTGCGGTAAATGAAGCGCCTGCGAAGGCTCTTGATGGCGAGTCAAATGAGAACATCACACGTCAAGTTCCGGCGGTGAAGAAGTAACTCATGGGTGCTCAATTACGCGTCTATCGCCGACGGATGCGCTCCGTCAAGGCGACAAAGAAGATCACGAAGGCAATGGAGTTAATCTCCGCCTCTCGTATCGTCAAGGCGCAGCAACGCGTAGCGGCTTCATCGCCATACGCTAATGAGCTCACCCGTGCAGTCACAGCGGTTGCTTCGTTCTCGAATACCAACCACCCGCTAACAACTCCACATGAAAACCCACGTCGCGCTGCTGTTCTCATTATTTCGGCAGACCGCGGTATGGCCGGTGCTTACTCAAATGCTGCCATTAAAGAGGGCGATCAGCTTGTACAACTTCTCAAGGGGCGCGGACTCGATGTCAGCGCATTCTTGATTGGTCGTAAAGCGGTCAACTACTACCGATTCCGTAACCGCGCAATCGCTGGTTCATGGACCGGTTTCTCAGATAACCCAACATTTGCACATGCAAAAGAGGTCGCCGATTCTCTTATCGGTGCGTTCTTGGCGAATAGCGAATCAGATAACAATGGCGTAGATGAGCTTCACATCGTCTACACCATGTTCAAATCGATGATTACCCAAGAGCCTGAGGCGCGTCGCCTTCTCCCACTTGAAGTGGTTGAAGAGACGGTCGCAGCTGGCTTGATGCCAATGTATGAATTTGAGCCAAGTGCGCCAGAGGTTTTGGACTCGCTCCTTCCACGTTATGTAGAAGCACGCGTCTATAACGCACTCCTTCAATCTGCCGCATCTGAGCATGCAGCTCGTCGCCGTGCGATGAAGTCTGCAACAGATAATGCAGATGAGTTAATTAAATCTCTTACACGTCTTGCTAACGCAGCACGTCAGGCAGAGATTACGCAAGAGATCAGTGAAATCGTCGGCGGCGCAGATGCGCTTGCCTCAGCTAGCGCAGGGAGCGAATAATGTCAGCAGCTACTAAGAATGGCCGTGTTGCACGAGTTATCGGACCGGTGGTGGATATTGAATTCCCATCCGATGCGATGCCTGCGATCTTCAATGCGCTTCATGTTGAAGTCACGCTCTCTGGCGCAACCCGTACCCTCACACTAGAGGTCGCACAACACATTGGAGACAATGTTGTTCGCGCTATCTCGATGCAGCCAACAGATGGAATGGTCCGTGGCGCAGCAGTTGTTGATACTGGTGCTGCTATCTCTGTTCCAGTCGGTGATGTAACTAAGGGTCACGTATTCAATACCCTCGGTGAGTCCCTCGATGTTCCAACATCATCTCTTGATATCAAGGAGCGTTGGCCTATCCACCGCACGGCACCAGCATTCGATCAGCTCGAGTCAAAGACCGAGATGTTCGAGACAGGTATCAAAGTTATCGACCTACTCACACCATATGTTCGCGGTGGAAAGATTGGTCTCTTCGGCGGCGCCGGTGTTGGTAAGACAGTTCTGATCCAGGAGATGATCTACCGCGTATCTGAGAACTTCGGTGGCGTATCTGTATTCGCAGGCGTCGGTGAGCGTACTCGTGAAGGTAATGACCTCTTCCTCGAAATGACAGAGACTGGCGTTATTAACAAGACTGCACTGGTCTTCGGTCAGATGGATGAGCCACCTGGAACGCGTCTTCGCGTTGCTCTCTCAGCTCTCACCATGGCTGAGTACTTCCGCGATGTGCAGAAGCAGGACGTTCTCCTCTTCATCGATAACATCTTCCGTTTCACACAGGCAGGTTCAGAGGTATCAACACTTCTTGGCCGTATGCCATCAGCTGTGGGCTACCAGCCAACGCTTGCTGATGAGATGGGTCAGCTTCAGGAGCGCATCACATCAACACGTGGTCACTCGATTACATCTATGCAGGCGATTTATGTCCCAGCTGATGACATCACCGACCCAGCTCCACACACAACATTCGCCCACCTTGATGCGACAACAGTTCTATCGCGTCCGATCTCAGAGCTTGGTATCTACCCAGCTGTGGATCCACTCGATTCAACATCACGTATTTTGGATCCTCGCTACATCGGGGAGCACCATTTCCGAGTTGCTAACCGCGTCAAGCAGATTCTTCAGCGTTACAAGGATCTCCAAGATATCATCGCTATTCTCGGTATCGACGAGCTCTCTGAAGAAGATCGTATTCTCGTTGGTCGTGCACGTCGTATCCAGCGCTTCCTCTCACAGAACACATTCGTTGCTAAGGTCTTTACCGGCATCGACGGTTCATTCGTTCCACTCTCAGAGACCATCGAAGCATTTGAAGCTCTCGCTGATGGAAAGTATGACCATGTACCAGAGCAAGCATTCTTTATGTGTGGCGGCCTAGAAGATGTAGAGCGCAACGCGGCTGCATTGGCAAAGGCATAACAGTGGCCACATCGCATTTGACCGTTGAAGTTGTTTCGCCTGAATCACGCGTGTGGTCAGGCGAGGCAACGATGGTCTCTGCTCGTACACTTGAAGGCGATATCGGAATTCTTCCCGATCACGCACCACTTCTAGGTGTACTTGTTGATGGAAGCGTTTCCATCAAAGCTGTAGATGGCTCAGTGCATGAGTTCTCAGTAAATGGTGGATTCTTATCTGTGAACGATAACCGAGTATCAATTCTCGGTGAGAGTAAGTAATTAAAGTCGAGTAACGCGCGCACCGAGTGCGCAGAGATTTTCAGCGAAGTTGGGGTATCCACGGTCAATGTGGTGCCCCTCTTCTACTAATGTGACGCCTTCGCTCACCAAACCTGCAAGTACCAGCCCAGCTCCAGCGCGAATATCCGTCGCAACCACTTCTGCGCCTGAAAGCACTTCCATGCCCGTGATGGATGCGTGATGGCCATCGACCTTAATATCTGCGCCAAGGCGTTGGAGTTCGCTCACGAACATGAAGCGACCCTCGAAGACATTCTCCGTTACTAGTGCGTGGCCCTCTGCAACTGCGTTGAGGCAGATCACCATTGGCTGTAGGTCTGTTGGAAAACCTGGGTAGGGGAGTGTCGAGACATCAATCGCTGTTGGTCTGCGATCCATACGGACCTTAAAACCATTCTGCACTGTGGTTATAACCGCACCCGCTGCGACTAACTTATCGAGTGGAATCTCAAGATGCTCTGCGACGCCGCCTTCGATGGTGATCTCACCACGCGTCATTGCGGCAGCGAAGGCCCAGGTACCAGCAACGATGCGATCTGGAAGAGTTGTATGGATGGCAGGGGAGAGTGATTCAACGCCTTCAATCGTGATTGTGTGTGAACCGAGGCCCTCGATCTTTGCGCCCATGGAGATGAGGAAGTTGCCGAGGTCGACGATATCTGGTTCGCGTGCAGCGTTATCGATAACCGTGCGCCCCTTTGCAAGCACAGCGGCGGTCATCAGATTTTCAGTTGCACCGACGCTAGGGAATTTCAATTCAAGTTCTGCGCCCGTAAGTCCGTCAGGTGCTTCAGCGATGACATAACCATGTTCGGCATGCGCAGTTGCTCCGAGATCACGAAGACCAGCAATATGGAAGTCGAGCCCACGTGAACCAATCGCATCACCACCAGGCATCGCTACTTCTGCACGGCCCATCCGGGTAACAAGTGGGCCAAGGACATTGATAGATGCGCGCAATTTGCGGACGAGGGTATATTCAGCGCGAACTGTTGGCGCTTCAGGCACATCGACCGTCACGGTCTCGCCGTTGAATGTGACTGCACAGCCAAGACTGGTGAGTAGTTCTCCCATAATGTGAACGTCTGCGATATCCGGAACATTATGAATGGTGCTCTTGCCCGGGGCGAGCAAAGTAACTGCCATCAACTTCAAGGCTGAATTCTTTGCCCCTGAGATCTTCACTGTTCCCTGAAGACGGGTCGGGCCCTCAACGCGGAAAGTGGGATTTACAGCTGGTGTCACGCGCAAAACCCCTTCCGTTCAAGCCTCGAGTGGTCACATCTTAGTGACTCCAATAGGCTTCGCAGCATGGTTAACCTCACTCGGATTTATACAAAAACTGGCGACGACGGCACGACCTCCCTTGGCGATATGAGCCGCACCTCAAAGAACGACCCCCGCCTTGAGGCGTATGCAACCGTGGATGAGGCAAACTCTTCAATCGGAGCAGCACTCGCACTCGGCGCAATTGAGGGAGATATCAAAGCCCTCCTTATTCGCGTACAGAATGACCTCTTCGATGTTGGAGCCGATCTCTCAACCCCGGTCGTGGATGAGCCAAAGGTGACACCTCTTCGCGTGACAGAGGGTCAGATTGATTATCTCGAAGTGCAGATCGATAAGTACAACGGTCAACTCTCAGAGCTCCGCTCATTCGTATTACCAAGTGGAACAGCAGCTGCATCGTTGCTTCACGTTGCTCGCACTATCGCACGCCGTGCTGAGCGAAATACCTGGCATGCAATCCACGCATTTGGTGCGGGCGTCAATCCACTCACCGCAAAGTACTTGAACAGACTTTCAGATCTTCTCTTCGTTCTCGCACGGTTTGAGAACCGTGAAGAGGGAGATGTTCTCTGGGTTCCTGGAGCTAACCGATAACGTTAGAAGTGGTTTGGATTCTGCGTGTATGACTTCGATGGAACCGTCTCTGTTGAGACTCCAGTCCAACATGCCATCTGAATGCCACCAACGGTGAGGTTGTACTGAGTAAGTTCAACGCTGACGCGAGCCGACGTCTCATCTCGAAGTGCCTGAGCCTGATCTGAATTAATGGCGTTAGATGCGAGTTGCGCTTCGATTGTGTCGAGTTCAGCACGAGTAATTGCCTTCACAACTGCGTTGATATTTGAGCCGGCAATCTGAATGAGGCTCTTTCCTTGCGCAATTGCCTTATAGAAAGCATCTTTCTTCAGGTTGAGTGTCTGCAGGATCAAGGTCTCGTGAGGAATCATCGGTTCGCCACTGCGAAGGATGATCGGATAGACCTTCTTCGCCTCAGTCTTACCGACCAAGATTCGCATAGAGCCGTAGATAATATTCTTTGTAACATCGGCAGGATCTGGCCCATTCACATTTGCCGTAAAGACCCAGTAATCGCATGGGGTCTCAGAGGCGACATTGACTGCGCCACACGCAATCTGTTCACACTCAGTAATCAGTTGTGATGATGCAGAGAGCTGTGAGATCAACTGCGCACCTGTAGGAATCTTCGCGTAGACGCCATTCTGAGGCGCAGGAAATCCTGCAGGAGGCCAGGTGACCTTTGGCTTTGGTTTCGCCTTTGGCTTTGGCTTAGGTTTTGGGGCCACATACTTCTTCTTGTAGGTGTAGACCTTCTTCTTCGCCGTTGTAGATTTCTTAGTTGTTGTGCTTGGCTTCTTCGTGGTCGTCGTTGCAGCATGCACCGCATCGAAACCGGTAAGCGAGACTGTTAGGGCAATTACTATTGCGGTAAGACGCTTCACTATTTATTACTCCATCTAAAGGTCTTTATCGCTAGAACTGTTCCAGCCACCGCCCAGGCGAGCAGAATGATAAGGATACGGCCTGACTCCCATGTGCCTGTCGCCTCTTTAACCGCGAAGGTATCGGGGAGAAAGACTGAGCGCATTCCCTGTGTCAACCACTTCAGCGGGAAGAGCGCTGCAAACTGCTGCATCCACGAAGGAAGATCTGTGAAGACGAAGAAGACCCCGGAGAAGAATTGAAGAATGATGACAATCGGAGAGACTACGGCAGATGCTCCTCGACCACTCTTTGGCACTGCCGAGAAGGCGATACCAAGCACAGTTGAACAAATACTTCCAAGAAGGATGAGCCACACCAAACGGAGCCACTTATCACTAGATGTCGGCATATGTAGATGGAAGAAGAGTTTTCCAAAGCCCATAAGCAGAGCGACTTGGATTGTGATTGATACCGCTACAACGACGAGCTTTCCGATGAAGTAGGAGAGTGGCGGCATTGGTGTGCCACGGAGGCGCTTCAGAGTTCCAAAGTCGCGCTCCATAGGGATGGTAATTGCCAACTGTTGGAAGCCAGAGTTAACAAGCCCTGAGGCGATCATGCCGGCGATGAAGTACTGGCTAAATGTGACGCCTGGGGCGATGGAGTTCTTGAAAATGGAGCCAAAGATAAACATCAGCATGATGGGAAAGAAGAGCGTGAATACGACTGATTCGCGTTGGCGGAAGAACTGCTTTAGCTCTAGCTTTCCGCGATGGAGGCCAATAACGAGAGTGCTCATGCGCGTCCCTCAATCATCTCTAGGTAGATATCTTCAAGCGTTGGCCTTTTAATCTGTAAATTTGGAATCTCGCCCTCAAATTGCACGGATAGTTTCCTCAAAAACTCGGTTGGAGTTGCGCTCTCCTCGAAGTGATCGCCGCTGCCATCACTCCAGGTGATGCGCGCACCTTTAGAGTTGCGGCCACCTAATTCACTAGGACGAGCGACCTCTTTGATCCGACCATCAACGAGAACAGCCACGCGATCTGCGAGCTCTTCTGCTTCATCGAGGTAGTGGGTGGTCAGAAGAATCGTTGTGCCCTCTTCGCGAAGGCCTCTAATCAAGCCCCAGAACTCACGGCGCGCTTCAGGATCAAAACCTGTAGTTGGCTCATCAAGGAAGAGAATTTCAGGGGAGCCGATTATGCCGAGTGCGACATCGAGACGACGGCGTTGTCCGCCAGAGAGGGTGTTGACCTTTGAACCTGCCTTATCGCTCAAACCAACCTGATCAATGACCTTCGCCGGTGGCTTTGCATTGGTGTAATAGTGGGCAAAGTTCTCGACGACCTCTGTAACAGTAAGGTCACCAGCATCGCTCGCATTCTGAAGGACAATGCCGATTCGGTTCCGCCACTCAAGCGATGCGCTCGATGGATCGATACCAAGGACGGTGACCTGACCGCTATCGCGCTCACGGTAGCCCTCGAGGATTTCGACCAGGGTCGTCTTTCCTGCTCCATTTGGGCCAAGGATTGCGAAGATCTCACCGCTCTGAATCTCAAGGTCGATACCTTGTAGGACGCACTTCTCGTCGTATGACTTGGTGGCCCCGCTTATGGAGATTGCTGCTGACATGAGGTAATCCTGCCCTGATGGTGGAGACTCTGCCAATCTGAGAGTGAATTTACTCAATTATCAGGGAGAATAAGGGTATGAGCCCACGGAGAAATCACCCTAAGCGCTCCAACCGGGGTGGGCCAGGCGGTACACGGCCGAGCGATGAAGAGGGTGATATCTCTCGCTCCTTCTCCACGATAGAGGAGCACGAAGAGGGTTTCTACACTGTTCGCAAAATTACCGGCTCCACTTCAACAAAGCCCTACCGCTGTCCTGGATGTGATCAGCTGATCCCTACTGCAACTCCACACATTGTGGCATGGCCACATGATGATGTTGATGATCGCAGACACTGGCATACTCGATGTTGGGAGAAGAAGGATCACCGCAAGCCAAATGTGCAGCGTACCCGTAACGCCCCTAAGTTCTAAGAGTTCTACTTAGCCAAGTCCGCGTGAGTGCAGGATGCGAATCATCGTCTTGATAAAACCATCCGCAAACTTGGTCCGCTTAAAAGTTGTGAACTCCACGGGGATGGGGAATCTTCTCTTCACAACCGCACGAGAGTAGGTGAACTCCTTCAGACCCTCTTCGCCATGGATGCGTCCGTAACCACTATCTTTCACGCCGCCAAATGGGAGTGAAGCGATTGCGGCAAAAGCGATGACGGAGTTGATAGAGACCATTCCGCACTGAAGTTGGGATGCAATCTTCTCGCCATTGCGCTTCGACCAGACGGATGCGGCTAGACCGTACTTGGAAGCATTGGAAAGCCTGATCGCCTCATCGATACTCGCAACCGTATTAATTGTCAGCGTTGGCCCAAAAGTCTCATCTGTGATTGCTAAGGAATCTTCAGGAACATTGAGAATGATTGTTGGCGATACGAATGGAGCTTGTACTGATTCGCGACCGCCGATGAGGAAGTATCCGCCTTTATCTGCAGCATCATTAATATGGCTCTGAATAACAGCCAACTGAGATGGCATCGTTGCAGGGCCATAGTTCTCACCTGCTTTGATCTCCCTTGCTTGACGCTCTATTTCCGCGATAAATTCCTTCGCAACACCTGCCTCAACATAGACTCGTTCAGCTCCGATGCAGGTCTGACCAGCATTCGACATTGCAGACCAGAGTGAGTACTCCGCTGCCTTCTTGATATCGGCATCTTCCGCGACGATGATGGGATCTTTTCCACCACACTCGAGAACGACCGGGATCATCCGTTCCGCACATGATGCTGCGACTTTCTTTGCGGTGCGCGTTGATCCAGTGAAGGCTAATTTATCTATTGCGCTCTCGGTGAGTGCGCGACCGGTATCCGGCAAACCTGTAACGACCTGGAAAATATCGGCAAATGGTGCGACTTCACTAAATGTCTCACCCAACCAATGTCCAACACCAGGCGTGTATTCACTTGGCTTGAATACAACGGTATTTCCACTCGCTAACGAGTAAGCGATAGATCCCATCGGCGTGAAGACTGGGTAATTCCACGGTCCGATAACGCCTACGACTCCATACGGTGATCGCTCAACATGTGCCGACATATTGAACATAAGAAGACCTGGGCTTCGTACCGATTTTGCAAGAACGCCCTCCGCCTTCTTCGCTGCCCATGCCAGATGGCCAATCGCGAGCGTCGCTTCAAGAACAGCATCACTCTGTGGCTTACCTGTCTCTGATGCAATTAATTCACCGAGTTCATCAATTCTCTTTGTGAGGAGAGAGCTCCACTCGAGCAATACTTTTCGGCGACCCTTGTAGCCGAGTGCCTGCCATGCAACCGTCGCCGCACGAGCGCGTGCGACTGCGCGGAGAACTTCATCGGGCGATGTATTCCGGTACTCGAAGAGGACCTCACCGGTACGTGGATTATGGGAGGGGAAGATCTCGGTTTGTATGCTCACAGGTAAAGACTAAACTTATTTTGTGTCAGAGTTAATAGGTCCGATTCGCCCCAGCACGGTTCTTCCAGCGAATCGACGCCCAATCCGCTTACATACCAGCGATGGACTCATTCTCATTGGTGAGGTCGCTTCACCGGTTGGCCCGCGTACCGGCACCCTGATCTGCCTTCACCCCCTCCCTACCCATGGCGGGATGATGGACTCCCATGTCTATAAGAAGGCAGCAAACCGACTTCCCGAGATGGCAGGTATTGAAATTCTCCGCTTCAACACTCGCGGTACGGAATCCGAAGCAGGTAAGTCAGAGGGCGAATTCGATAACGGCACCAGCGAGAAGTTTGATGTTGAAGCGGCCATTGCCTTCGCTGTTAATGATTTAGGCGCAGAGAACCTTTGGGTTGCTGGCTGGTCGTTCGGAACAGATCTCGCACTTCGCCATGCACGTGACCCACACGTTAAAGGCCTCATTCTTTTGGCACCACCGCTTCGCACTTCACAAGTAAGTGATCTTGAATATTGGGCAGAAGATGGTCGACCTGTCATCGCCCTCGTTCCCGAGCATGATGATTACCTGAAGCCAGATGCGGCACGCGTAGCTTTCGCGCCTCTCAAGCAATTACAACTCATCCCGGTCGATGGTGCAAAGCATTTATGGGTGGGCGAGCCCGCTGTGTACCGCGTGCTGACTGAGATTACGCAGATTATTGCGCCGGAGCGCTTGCCACTACCTACAGAGCTTTAACTCGCATCTGCTTTGCCAATAAAGACTTCATCAACGATGAGCAAGACAGCGGCGGCGATAGGTACAGCGAGAATTCCACCGACTAGACCAAGCAAACTCGTGCCAAGAAGTGCGGCGATAATCGTGATCAGCCCAGGCATCTCAAGTGAGCGCTTCATAATGCGAGGCATGATCACATAATTCTCTACCTGCACATATGCGACGTAGATGAGGAAAGCGACAAGTGCAATCAGCGGTGACTTTGTAAATGCGACAACCGTCACTACCGATACGCCAAGAAGATGACCAATGAGTGGGATCAGACCGCAAATAAAGACGACCAAGGCAAGAGCTGTGGCATAAGGAAGATGAAGAATCAGGGCGACTATAAGAATGAAGAAGCCGGCAATGACGGCCACAGTCACTTGTCCACCAACGAAGGCGCCGGTCCTAGCAATAATCTCATCGGTAATCTTTGATACTCGCTCGCGTCGAGACTTAGGAACAAGGCGATAGAGCGAATGGGTCACAGTTGGGAGCGATGCGGTGAAGTAGAGCGTTAAGACGAGAATTGTTAGCGCAGAGATAGCGCCAGATACGACAGCTTTACCCACGCCAATAACACCACCGAATGCGCCAACAGTTATCTGCCCACCTTTAAAGAGTGAGGTTACCTTTGCCTGCAGCGAGTCAACGATGCCAAAGTGATTATTTAACGTTGCAATCCACTTTGTACTTTTTAGGTCGGTGACAAGAGTTGGCGCGTGGCGCACGAGCGCATCTATCTGATCAACAAGCGGCGGGATGATGGCAAAGGCGAAGAGGGTTACAAATGCGATTGTGATGAGAACAATGACTCCCACGGATGCGCCACGTTTCAACCCTCGACGCTGGAAGAACTCAACAGCTGGGTTGAGACCAGCTGCTAAGAAAAGGGAGATGATAATGAGAATAAATACCTGACTCGCACTCGAGAGCGCCTTCAGCAGTGTAAGCGCAAGAATTCCACCAGATGCGGCGAGGAAGCCGAAGTAGAACGGGTGGCCATGATCAAGCGGCTGACCGGCATTGCCCATATCGCGTTTGGCGACGGGCGCCTTGGCCGCTACCTTCTTTGTGCGAATACGAGCCGGAAGCTTCTTGATTGCGTTAGCCATAGATTGATTTTAAAGCCTGAAGTGGGATTCGCCACCATTCATTTACACGTTCGTAACCGAAAAGGGTAAGGAAGTCGCCTGCTATGCGAGAGAATTACGCCATGGGAGATTTGCGCATCACAGGTAGCGGGGGAGAGATCCTCTCCTTGTATGACCTGCCATGGAGTAAATCGCTCGAGGATTGGACGGAAGATCCTGGCCTCACCTCAATGCGAGGTATCTCCCGCCACGTTGTGCGCCTTGTCCGCACTGGCGACCGCGATGAAGATGTCTATGCAGTCAAGGAGACCGTTGAAGAGTTCTCCAAGCGCGAGTACGCGCTCTTGCGTGAATTGGCATCCAGAGGCGCACCCTCTGTTGAGCCGCTAGCTGTGGTTGATGGCCGCCTCGATAACCGCGGCAATGAACTTCCCACGGCTCTTGTGACTAGATACCTTCCTTACTCACTGCCTTATCGCGTCATCCTGAGTTCTAACGTCACGCCACATGAGATCAACATGATGGCGAATGCGCTCGCTCTCCTTCTTGTGAAGTTGCATCTCATCGGTTTCTGGTGGGGCGACTGCTCACTCTCGAATGCCCTCTTCCGCCGCGATGCTGACCAGTACTCCGCCTACCTCGTGGATGCTGAGACGGGTGAGTTCCAGAGCGCGCTCACTGAAGGCCAACGCGAACATGATCTAGAGATCTCCCTCTTCAATGTTGCGGCCGAGTTAGAAGATTTAGCAATCGCGGGTTACCTCCATCCTGGGATGGACCCCATTCGCTCTTCTAAGGGAGTTATTGCACGTTACCGACGCCTCTGGGCTGCGTTAAATGAACCAAAGATTCTTGATCCGAAGGATCGACATGCAGTGGAGAAGGCGATGCGCTCGCTCCAAGATCTTGGCTTTGCAGTGGAAGAGGTTGAGGTTGCACTTGATGGTGAGAAGGGAATCCTTAAGTTTGTTCCAAAACTTGTGGCGGCCGGTTATCACCAAGCGCGTCTCAAGCAGATCCTTGGAATCGATGCAGAGGAGTTGCAAGCCAAGCGCTTGCTCGCATCCTTCGATCGCTACCGTTCACGTGAACCAAATCCAAAGCCGCCGATTGAAGAGTCTGCGCATACCTGGCTGACAAAGGTTTACGACCACGTGATTGGAATGATTCCGGCTGACCTTCGCGGTCGCGTTGAACCGGCACAGATGTTCCATGAGATTCTTGAACATCGCTGGTACTTAGGCGAGAAGGCGGGACGAGACTTGGGTCTTGATTTCGCGACCCAAGATTACGTCGAGAAGATTCTTCCCTTTAGAACTGATTCCGGCACACAAGCTGCAGCCGAAGATTACGCGAGCGACCTCGTAGCTCAAGGGGAGTAAATAGGCGGAAGGCGGGAAGTTTGGCAAGATAGCCCCGTGAGTATGAATTCAGGAGTTCCCGGCGCATCTAGTGCCTTTGGTCGCGCCTTCGATCTCGGTTCGTTAAAGAAGCCAACTGTTGAACTTCCTGCAGAGGCCTTCGGCCTCGTTACCAAGCAATCGAACTTAGTTAATGAAGTGCTTCCAATTTCTAATGCCTCGGTCGTTGTTTTGATCTGTTGGTCTCCCCGCAGCGCACAGTCGCAAGAGTTGCTTAAAGTTGTCGCGAAGTTGCAGAGTGAGGATTCAACGAAGTCATGGGTCTTCGCCTCTCTCGATGTTGATACTGAGCCAGAAGTTGCTCAGGCACTCCAGGTAAAAGCTGTCCCATTCGCGCTTGCCTTGATCGCGGAACAGCTAGTTCCACTCTTTGAAGCGATGCCGCCTATTGCCCAGATTCAATCTGTTATTGAGAAGGTTCTCACACTCGCTGCCGAGAAGGGCGTAGGGCAGGCACCGGCAATGGATGCTTCAACTGAGGAGAAGCTAGAGCCTGAGGAAGAGGCAGCGATGGCCGCCCTTGAGAACGAGGATTATGAAGGAGCGAGTGCTGCTTACAAGGCGTGGCTCAATCGCGCTCCGAATAGCAATATTGCCGCTCTTGGTTTAGCCCAGGTAGAGCTCCTCTCGCGTGTTCATGGTCTTGAGTTCGGCGAAGTGCTTGCTCGGGGTGCAGTTGAGAAGACGGATCTCGCCCTGCAGATGCAATGTGCTGATATCGAGATTGCACTTGGAGAGTATGAGGCCTCCTACAGTCGCCTCATCGAACTGGTAAAAATCGTAGATGTTGATTCTAAGAAGGTTGTCCGCGAACACCTTGTTGGCCTCTTCGCGCTCATCGATCCAGCAGATCCGATTCTGATTGACGCCCGCAAGCGCTTAGCTAGCGCGCTCTTCTAATGATTACGATCTCAAAGAGCGAACGACTCCACCAACGCCTTCTCTTCTTCTTATTTGGTATTGGTCTGATGGCGATTGCGCCTCGCACGCCAGATATGAAGGCGAACCTCGGCGTCAACAACGGCACGATGGGAACACTCCTCAGTTTCGGTGCAATTGGCGCCGTCATCAGCCTGATTGCCGCTGGCCAACTTGTTCATAGGTTTGGCCCGAAGCGAGTTTTGATTGCGGCATCAAGCGTCCTCTATGTTGATATGGCTCTTCAGCCACATATTCAACGGCCAATATTTTTTGTGCTGGCAATGATCATTGCCTCCGGATGTTTCGGTGTTTATCACACCTCCATCAACGCCCAGGCGTTACATCGCCAGACGTTGAGTGGTGAATCCTTTCTCCCACGCATGCATGGAACGTGGAGCGCAGGTGCGCTACTAACTGCAATCCTTGGCGCATTTCTTGCTGGTCGAGTATCACTTGCTTGGCACATAGATGTCTTGATGCCCATCATC
>CANGCW010000010.1 GCA_947452525.1 Actinomycetota bacterium | reverse complement strand
GCGACTGCAATTCCACTCGCACTTCCACGATTTACGCTAGTGGGTGCAACTACTCGAGCGGGATCACTTCCAAGTCCGCTTCGCGATCGCTTTGGCTTCACCGCTCAACTCGACTTCTATGAAGATAATGAACTTTGCACAATCGTTGAACGAAGCGCTGATCTTCTTGGCATCACTATTAATGATGAAGCGATAACGGAGATCGGCTCTCGCTCTCGGGGCACTCCTCGAGTTGCAAACAGACTTCTTCGTCGCGTCCGCGATTATTCTCAGGTCCACGGTAATGGCCACCTAACTCATGAAGATGCGAGAGCGGCGCTTGCCATGTACGAGGTCGATGCGATTGGCCTTGATCGACTCGATAAGTCACTCCTGGAACTCTTGGTACATCGCTTCAACGGTGGTCCGGTCGGACTCTCCACGCTAGCCATGGCCCTCGGCGAAGAGGCGGAGACCCTCGAAGGTCTGGCCGAGCCCTTCCTCGTCCGTCGTGGCCTCATAGCCCGTACCCCACGGGGCAGGGTTGCCACTCCTGAGGGCTGGCGCCATGTAGGAGCAACACCACAGATACCGGTCGAGGGCGCACCGCCTAGCCTTTTCGACACGCCTGCTCCTGACGCCTAGAATTAGGTCTTATGTCTGCAAATATTTCTAAAGCAACGAAGCGACCTCAGCGCGCAGGTCGAACCATCGCCATATTCCTCATCCTCATTGTCGGATTCGGGGTCTTGGCATTCACGACCGGTGCATCGAAGGTCAAGCTTGGCCTCGATCTCCGAGGAGGTACTTCAGTAACCCTCCAGCCACGAGTTACAAACGGAGGCACAGTTTCAAGCGCCGCTATCGACCAGGCTGTCTCCATCATTCGTCAGCGCGTTAACTCACTCGGTGTCGCTGAGTCTGAGGTAACCGCCGAGGGCAGTGGAAATAACCGACAGATCGTTATCTCCGTTCCCGGTGAGACAGGCCGTAAGGTCGTTGAACTCGTTGGCCAGACAGCTGAGCTTCGCTTCCGCGCAGTGCTCGCTTCAGGTGGACCAAAGGACACAACAACGGCGGTTGGAGCAACCCTTCCGAAAGATGTGACGCCAGCGCTCAACGCAAAGTTTGCAGCAACAGATTGCACAAAGGCGGCAAACCTTCAGGGTGGCAATACGGATGTAGCTACAGACCCAATCGTTTCTTGTGAGCGTCACGGGGGAGCGAAGTACATTCTCGCTCCAGCAGAGGTTCTTGGAAAAGATATCTCAAAGGCTGCAGCATCACTCGATTCTCAGAATGGTGCCGGTTGGTACGTTCTCCTCAACTTCAATGGTGAGGGAACAACCAAGTTCGGTGCAATGACAACACGTCTTGTAAACATGGCATCGCCAACAAACCAGGCAGCGATCGTCCTTGATGGCCTTGTCTACTCATCACCTCAGATCAATGGTGCCATCACTGCTGGTAACGCACAGATCACGGGTAACTTCACGCAGGCTGATGCAACAAACCTTGCTAACGTACTTAAGTACGGCGCACTTCCGCTCGCATTTGATCGCGGCGAGGTTCAGCAGGTTTCACCAACACTTGGCTCTGACCAGCTTCACGCCGGTCTTCTTGCAGGACTAATCGGCCTTCTTGCAGTCTTGATCTACTCACTGCTCTACTACCGTGGGCTTGGAATCGTCTCTGTTGGCTCATTGGTCGTCGCAGGCGTATTCACCTACCTCAGCTTCTTGCTCTTGGGTAAGTGGATTGGTTTTACTTTGACTCTCGCAGGTATCGCAGGAGCAATTGTTTCCATCGGTATCACAGCCGACTCATTCATTGTTTACTTTGAGCGTGTACGTGATGAAGTCCGTGAGGGTCGTTCGCTGCGTCTAGCAGTAGAGACAGGCTGGCAGCGTGCCCGTCACACCATCCTTGTTGCTGACTTCGTATCACTCATCGCAGCAGCGCTTCTCTACTTCTTTGCGGTTGGCGGAGTACGAGGATTCGCATTCACACTCGGCCTGACAACCTTTGTAGATCTCTTCGTGGTCTTCTTCTTCACCCATCCGATGGTCTCGATCCTCTCCAAGGTGAAGTTCTTCTCATCTGGAAACGCTCTCTCAGGATTCTCTGCACGTAGCTTGGGCGTTGTCGAAAGCGATGCAGTTTCAGGAAAGGAGAATGCATAATGGCTCTCTCAGGAATCGGTGGTCGTCTCTATCGCGGCGAGAAGTCATTCGCATTCATTGCGCACCGTCGTCGCTTCTATGCATTCTCATTGCTCTTAATCATCGTCTCAGCTATCGCACTCAGCACTCAGGGCCTCAAGCTAGGCATTGAATTCAAAGGTGGATCAGCATTCACAGTCACCAGTGCATCTGGTTCAATCGAGAAGGCGCGTACATCTCTTACCGATGCCGGCCTCTCATCGGAGAATATCGTTCAGAAGATAGGCTCAGATAAGTTCCGCGTCCAAACTGGAACGCTCTTGCTCGCTGAGAACAACGCTCTCCAGGATGCTCTTGCAAAGAACTTCAACGTAGATATCACCACGATTGATACTCAGAGCATCGGACCATCATGGGGTAAAGAGATCACACATAAGGCGCTCTACGGACTCTTCGGCTTTATCGCTGTTGTAATGCTCTACCTTGCGCTCGCATTCGAACCAAAGATGGCAATCTCAGCAATCCTTGCTGTTATCCATGACGTTTTCATTACCGTTGGAATCTACGCCCTTGTTGGTTTCGATGTAACTCCTGCCACAGTTATTGGATTCTTGACCATTCTTGGTTATTCGCTCTATGACACAGTGGTTGTATTCGATAAGGTCCGAGAGAACACACGTTCACTCACAACGACCGCTCGTTACACATATTCTGATGCAGCGAACCTCGCTGTTAACCAGACTCTCGTGCGTTCCTTTAATACCTCGCTCACAGCGTTGATGCCAGTTGCTTCTATTCTCTTTGTTGGAGCTGGACTCCTCGGCGCGGGAACGCTAAAAGATCTCTCACTTGCTCTCTTCATCGGACTCGCAACTGGTACATATTCATCAATCTTCGTTGCCACACCAATCCTTGCAACTCTTCGCGAGCGTGAGCCAGCGATGCAGGCACTTGCAAAGCGTGTAGCAACACGCGGTGGCTCTGATGTCCTTCTATCAAGCGCAAATGCCCCTATCCCAGGTGCACAAGCGGATAGGAAGATTGTGACAGAGCGTGGTCCACGTAATCAGCCAAAGCGAAAATCTCGCAGGAGATAATCTCTCGTTCGGTTAGATTTCAGTGAATCCTCTCCTAGAGACTCTCTCATCTCATCTCGCATCGCACCACGCGCAGATGGGGGAGAGCGATTGGAAAGAACTCGAACGCGCTTATCTCATTGCCGAACATGCCCACAGGGGGCAGCTCCGTAAATCAGGCGAGCCCTACATTACTCACCCTGTTGCCGTCGCAGAGATCCTTGCTGAGCTTGGCTTAGATCTAGCGACCATCATCGCCGCTTTGCTGCACGATACCGTTGAAGATACCGATTATCCGCTCGATCAGTTGCGTAAGGATTTCTCGCCAGAGGTCGCAGCTCTTGTGGATGGTGTAACAAAGTTGGACAAGCTTCAGTATGGTCCGACAGCAGAGGCCGAGACGCTTCGCAAGATGGTTATTGCAATGTCGAAAGATATTCGAGTGCTCGTTATTAAATTGGCTGATCGACTCCATAATGCACGGACCTGGAAGTACGTAGCTTCCGATAGTGCCGCTCGAAAAGCGCGAGAGACGTTAGATATCTACGCTCCACTCGCTCATCGCCTCGGTATGAATGCAATCAAATGGGAGTTAGAAGATCTCTCCTTTAAAGTCTTAGAACCTAAGAAATTCGAAGAGATCGAACGCCTGGTTCACGAACGATCGCCATCTCGTGACGCCCTTACATCTGAGGTAGTTCAAGGAGTTGAGAGTGACCTGGCAGCAGAAGGAATCACTGCGAAGGTCACGGGGCGTCAGAAGCATTTCTACTCTGTCTATCAGAAGATGGTGGTTCGTGGTCGTGACTTCAACGAGATTTACGACCTCGTCGGTATCCGCGTTCTTGTTGAGAACGTAAGAGACTGTTACGGCGTTCTCGGCTCGATTCACGCACGATGGAGCCCAATTCCTGGTCGTTTCAAGGATTACATCGCTATGCCGAAGTTCAATCTCTATCAGTCACTCCACACAACCGTTATCGGACCGAACGGCAAGGCAGTTGAGATTCAGATTCGCACCTTCGATATGCATTCTCGTGCGGAGTATGGAATCGCGGCCCACTGGAAGTACAAGGCGAAGACCAACTCCTTCGAAGAGAAGCCCGAAATGCTCTGGCTTAAGCAACTCCACGAATGGCAGCAAGAGACGGAAGATGCGGGAGAGTTTCTCGATACTCTCCGATTCGATTTAGCAACGCCTGAGGTCTTTGTCTTCACTCCGAAAGGAAGTGTCGTAGCTCTTCCATCGGGTTCCACTCCAGTGGATTTTGCCTACTCCGTACATACTGAGGTCGGAAATCGATGTATTGGCGCAAAGGTGAACGGCAAGCTCCTTCCACTGGATTCGAAGTTGAGCAATGGTGATGTTGTTGAAGTCTTGACCAATAAGTCACCTCAAGCTGCGCCAAGTTATGACTGGCTTCACTTCGTTCAATCACCACGTGCCCGCTCGAAGATTAAGGCATGGTTCACAAAGGAGCGCAAAGAGGAGGCGATCGAGGCGGGACAGGAATCTATTGCGCGCCAGATGCGCAAAGCAGGTCTACCTCTTCAGAAGATTTTGGCCGGACAGGCACTTATCGAACTTGCTCATGAACTTCATTACACGGATATTGAATCTCTCTATGCAGCGGTTGGCAATGGTCATGTCTCTTCCTCGTCCATCGTGGAGAAGCTATCCGCTGTCCTCGGTGAGGATGACGATCATGCAGCCCCTGTTGAAGAGATCATGTTGCACCACATGGCACCGCAATCCCGAAATACTTCCGGTGTTACGGTGGAGAATGTCGGTGAGGTCCTCGTAAAACTAGCTCGCTGTTGCACTCCAGTGCCGGGTGATGCGATTACTGGATTTGTGACAAAGGGGAGCGGGGTCTCGGTCCACCGAAGCGACTGCATCAATGTAAATGACCTTCGTGAACATCAAGGCGATCGCATCGTCAACGTCGTGTGGAACTCAGGAGCTAAGACGCTCTTCTTGGTAAATATCCAAGTGGAGGCTCTGGATCGCGCCCGGTTACTGAGCGATATAACGCGCACGCTCTCTGATCAACATGTAAATATTCTCAACGCAAGCGTGAATACCTCAAAGGATCGCACTGCGCTATCCCGATTTACCTTTGAGATGGCAGATGCAAGCCACCTAGATGCAGTGCTGAAAGCGGTAAAGAGCGTTGAGGGCGTCTATGACGTCTATCGTGTCACGAACAATTGATTGGCGTTACCAACAATTAGTTAGTTGAGAATTCGGAGAGACCCTTCTTGGCCTCAACGAGCCAGGCACGACGAGCCTCAGCAGATTCAAGAGCGGCCTTGGCTTTCTTGGAATCTCCTGCAGCCTCCGCCTTCGCGGCCTGCTTCTCATAATTGGCAATGGCCTCTTCGAGTCCTGCTACAACGCTATTTGCATGTGCAATCGCGGTTGGATCTGTACGACGGGAATGCTCCTGTTGGAGTTCTTCGATAGCGCCCTCGACCTTATCCATACGAGCCTCAAGAGCAGCTCGCTTAGATCGATCGGTAATGCCAATCTTGTTCCATTTATCTGAGAGCTCATAAAACTTCTTACGTGCAGCAGAGAGATCTGTGATGGGAAGAATTGCTTCAATCTCAGTGATGAGTTCCTCGCGCTTTGCGAGATTCTCAACCATTGAACCTTGTCGCTTCTCAAGATCTGCGTTCTTTGCCGCGAAGAATTGATCTTGTGCTGCCTTGAATGCATCCCAGAGCTTGGCATCAACACTCTTCTTGCCTCGTCCGCTTGCCTTCCATTGCTGCATGAGATCTTTGAAGCGATTTGCTGTCTTAACCCAGTCATTTGATGTCGCAAGTTTCTGAGCTTCTGCAACGATTTCTTGCTTTGCAGATGCCACAACAGTGGCGGTTGCCTCTAGCTGTGAGAAGTGGGTACGGCGACGCTTATCGAACTTGTTTCGGCTCGATGAGAAACGCTTCCAGAGCGCTGTATCGGTAGCCTTATCGAGACGAGGGGCAGCCTTCCACTCGTCAAGGAGAACCTTGAGGCGCTCACTTGTAACCTTCCACGATTCGGAGAGTGCAAGTGATTCAGCCTCTGCAGCGATCTTCTCTTTAACGGCGATCGCCTCTTGACGCTTCACTTCTTTGCGAGCATCCTCCACAGCCTTCTTTGCTGCGTATGCCTCGCGGCTAGCTTCAACGAGAACTGGAAGTTGTTCGACCGCAGCAGAAAGAGTCTCGAGATCTCCAACACCATTGAGTGTCTTTACTTCATCACGCAATTTGCGCGCGGCGTCGAGAGCATCTTCAGGAAGAAGAGCACCGCTCTTAATGCGAGCATCGAGCAGAGCAACCTTTGATGCAACTTCTTCAAATTTACGAACGAAATAGGCGAGCGCCTCTTCAGCGCTCTTGCCAGGGTATGAGCCAACAGCGCGCTCGGCGCCGGCCACGCGGACATAGACAGTTCCATCTTCGGCAACTCGGCCAAATGCTGCAGGATCTCCAATGAGTGCCGAAGCAGGGCTTACATTCTTAGGTTGAGTTGGGTGGTCCATCTTTACTCCTTAGCGTTGCGCGTCATCCTTGAGGATTTCCGTTATTGGGGGCTTATAAAGCAGGTATTTCGTGGGTTAAAGGTACCCTTAAACCTTAACTCGAAGAAATTACCGGGAATCCGAGGTGCTTTGTGCTCATTGATGTCGCTCCAGCAGAGGTATTTGGGACAAATTGCTGGGTAGTAGCCCCGAGTTCGGGCAGCGAGTGCATCATTGTCGATCCGGGCATCTCTACCCCCGACCATCTACATCACATCAAGCCGTTGCTCGAGCGCCACAATCTGAAGCCCATCGCCGCGCTTATAACCCACGGCCATCTCGACCATACCTATTCTGTTCAGCCACTCTGTGAAGGCTATGACATCCCCGCCTACGTTCATCCGGTTGACCGACGGCTTTTAGCCGACCCGTTTGCCGCCCTCATGCCTGGTGGCCCGCTCATTAGCCTTATGGCGCAAATGGGGCGCGAGAACTTCGCGGAACCGAGTGAGGTTATCGAAGTTGTTGACCGGCAGAAGCTCTCGATTGCTGGAATGGAGATCGAAATTCTTCACGCCCCAGGGCACACGGCTGGTTCCATCATGTTCATGATTAATTCTGAACACCTCATCTCGGGCGACGTACTCTTTGAAAATGGAATCGGGAGAACAGATCTTCCTACAAGTTCGGATGATGCAATGCGTAAATCTCTCCGGGAGAAGATTCTCCCGCTGTCAGATGAGGTAATCGTCCACCCAGGCCATGGTCGTGAAACTACAATTGGTCGTGAGCGGAAGAACAGTCCGTATCTGCAGAGCGATTATCTTGGAAGACGATAGGGGAGTTTTACGTGGCTAAGTTTCAAGCGCCCAAGGGCGTCAGCGAGTATTTCCCTGATCGCTCTCTCTACTTCGAGTATGTTCGCAACACCCTCATCGACTCTGCCCGCACATCCGGGTACAAACTCATTGAACTGCCGGTCTTTGAAGATACAGAGCTCTTCACTCGTGGTGTTGGCGAATCAACTGATGTAGTGAGCAAGGAGATGTACACCTTTGAAGATCGTGGTGGTCGTTCCATCACATTGCGTCCAGAGGGAACAGCAGGCGTGATGCGCTCCGTCATCGAGCACAACCTTGATAGAGGTCAGTTGCCGGTCAAGGTTTGGTACTCCGGCGCTTTCTTCCGAGCTGAACGTCCTCAGGCAGGTCGTTACCGCCAGTTCTATCAAGTGGGTATCGAAGCGATTGGTCTGAACGATCCAGAGATTGATGTGGAAGTAATTGCGATTGCCGAGCGCGCCTTTAAAACCCTCGGACTCAAGAATTATCAGCTGGAGATTACTTCTCTTGGAGATGTAGATACTCGTCAGCGCTACTCAAAGGATCTTCGTGCCTTTATTTCGACTCTCGATTTAGACGAGGCAACTGTTGCGCGAGCAGAATTGAATCCGCTTCGCCTCTTCGATGATAAGCGCGAAGAAATTAAATCAGCGATGGCTTCTGCTCCGATTCTCTTGGATTACCTCTCACCAGAGAGTGCTGCGCACTTCGAGCGGGTTCAGAACGGACTACGGGCACTGAATATCGATTTCATCGTCAATAACCGCATGGTCCGTGGCCTCGACTACTACACCGAGACAGCCTTTGAGTTCTCGCACCGAGATCTTGGCGCTCAATCAGGCATCGGCGGTGGTGGTCGTTACGACGGGCTCATGGAGCAACTTGGCGGCCAATCACTCTCCGGAATTGGTTTTGGAATCGGCGTGGATCGCACCGTTCTTGCCTGTGAGGCAGAAGGCGTCGCGCTTCCCAACTCTTACTTTCTGGACCTCTTTATTGTCCCACTCTCACCGGAGGCTAAAGCTTCTGCTCTCGCTCTTGCGGAGCAGCTTCGCGGAGAAGGCCTTTCGGTCGATATCGCCTATGGCGACCGCTCTCTCAAGGGTGGAATGAAGGCTGCAGATAAGAGTGGGGCACGCTTTAGCGTTGTTCTCGGGGATGATGAACTCGCCTCGAGCAATCTCACACTGAAAGATATGCGAACAGGCGAGGGTGAAGCCGTTACCATCGCCTCCTTAGGTGCACATTTACGTAGTGCACGGTAGATCTGGAGAAACACATGTTGCGAAGTCATGATGCAGGCAAGCTACGAAAGTCCGATGTCGGTAGCGAAGTCGTTCTAGCGGGATGGGTTGCCCGTCGCCGTGACCATGGTGGCGTAGCTTTTATCGATCTCCGCGATGCATCTGGTTCAGTCCAGGTCGTCATCAAGGATGAGGTTGCGGGTGAGCTCCGTGCCGAATGGTGTGTTCTTATCAAGGGCAAGGTTCTGGCTCGTCCAGCAGGAAACGAAAATTCAAATATTCCCACAGGTGAAATTGAGATTGAGTGCATCACCTTGACCGTTCTCTCTGAGGCCGCCCCACTTCCATTCCCAGTTGATAGCGGAGATACATCAAATATCTCCGAAGAAGTTCGCCTGAAGTATCGCTATCTCGATCTTCGCCGAGAAGGACCAGCAAAGAATCTTCGCCTCCGTTCAAAAGTTACTTCTGCAATCCGTAGCGTGATGGATGATCTCGATTTTCTTGAGATTGAGACACCCTATTTGACTCGTTCAACTCCGGAAGGTGCACGTGACTTCCTAGTTCCAGTTCGCCTCCAACCAGGTAGCTGGTATGCACTTCCTCAGTCACCTCAGCTTTTCAAGCAACTTCTTATGGTTGCCGGCATGGAGCGTTACTATCAGATTGCACGCTGCTTCCGCGATGAAGATTTCCGCGCAGATCGCCAACCAGAATTTACTCAGCTCGATATCGAGATGTCCTTTGTAGACCAAGCGGATGTTCTCGCTGTCGCAGAGAAGATTCTTAAGAACGTCTTTAAATCGGTTCTGAACTACGAGATTCCTCCTATCGAACACATGACATATCTCGACGCGATGGCTCGATATGGTTCAGATAAGCCAGATCTCCGTTTTGGTCAGGAACTTCATGAGGTAACAGAGTTCTTCAAGGAGACAACATTTAGAGTCTTCCAAGCAGATTATGTTGGCGCAGTAGTTATGCCGGGTGGAGCTTCATCTCCTCGTCGTGAACTTGATGCATGGCAGGACTGGGCTAAGGCTCGTGGCGCTAAGGGTCTTGCCTACATTCTCGTAGGCGAAGATGGAACACTCTCTGGTCCAGTTGCTAAGAATCTCTCCGAGAAGGAGAGTGCGGGAATTGCAGCGGCGGTACATGCAAACCCAGGGGATGCAATCTTCTTTGCAGCAGGAAATCGCGTTCAATCCCAGAACCTTCTTGGCGCAGTGCGCGTAGAGATCGGCAACCGTTGCAATCTGATCGCTGAAGGCGAATGGAAATTCCTTTGGGTCGTTGATGCGCCAATGTTCGAACTTGTCGATGCCGAGAATCCGAATGGCGGCTGGACTGCTGTTCACCACCCATTCACAGGACCAAAGCCAGAATTCAAAGAGACATTCGATAAGGATCCGGGCAACGCTCTCGCTTACGCCTATGACATCGTTTTGAATGGAAATGAGATCGGTGGCGGGTCAATCCGTATCCATGAGCGTTCAGTTCAGCAGCGCGTATTCTCAACAATCGGCCTATCTCACGCAGAAGCTGAGAGCAAGTTTGGCTTCTTGCTTGAAGCATTTAACTACGGCCCACCACCGCACGGTGGAATCGCTCTGGGTCTCGATCGCCTCTGCGCACTTCTTGCTGGCGCCGATTCAATCCGTGAAGTAATCGCCTTCCCTAAGACAGCTTCTGGTGGAGATCCGCTTACCGGCGCGCCTACGCCAATCACACCGCCTCAACGTAAAGAGGCTGGTATCGATTTCGTTCCTGAAGAGAAGAAGTAAGAATGGGGAGAAAGGTGCGCACAACTCTTGCGCTCCTCTTCTCTACGCTTGCACTTACAGGTTGCGTTACTCCTTCGCAGAATTATGCGACGAGCAAAGAGACTGGTACCTACTTCACCGCTCCAGCATCGTGGTCCAAGATCTCGCAAAAGGAGTTAACGAAAGTCGAAAGAGCGTCAACGAGTGAGAGCGCACAAGAGAAACTCTCGCTCACCAGGTGGGAAGAGGCCTACGCGCTCTCCGAGACCACCACTGCAGCGGATGTTCTGAGCGCCAAGGCGCCCACAGAACCCATTGCGTACGCTCGTGTCCGCTACTTGAATGGCACTGAAATTAATACCGCCTCATACAACTTTCTTAGAGACCTCGTCTTTCCCATTACCAGTTGGGTTGAAGGTTCTATCACCGCTCCAAGCGACCTCACCATTCTCGATGATGCCGAAGTGACGCAGAAAGCAGCTCAAGGAGTTCGAACTGAGATCTCTTTCACTGGAAAAGATGGTGTGCTGCAGACTTTTGACCAGACAGCGCTCCTCTCAACCGACCGTCGAACGATTTACGTCCTCATCGTTCGTTGCTCTTCAACCTGTTTCGAGAAGCACCAAACCGCCCTCTCTTCAATCATTCAATCATTTACCGTTAGGGGAGATGCATGAGCGATAACTCACGAATCCGAGATGAGGAACGCACCGTACGTGCGCGACTCTCGCTCTGGGATCGCGCTAAGTTCCTTCTCCTCTTAACGGCCATTCTCCTCTTTGCCACGTGGAGTGATGCCTCAACGAACCCTCTTCTCACGCTCCGTGATGCCTTTGTTAATCAAGTCAATAATCGCTGGTGGTTCCCGACCCTGATTGGAATTGAGCTGATCAGGCAAGCTCACTTTCTTATCTGCGAATCATGGTCTGCGTATTACAGAACATGGAAAAGTTTCTTTGGAACGTCAGAGAAGATTTCGCACCGTTTCTCCGACTGGACGCGCTTCCGACTCGTTCGTACCGTAAAGGTAATCGGATATATCGTCATTCTGGCTATTGGTTTAGGTATTTACTACAAAGAGCCACCGATTCAAGCGATCACAAAGGCACCCGTAGCCCTTTGGAAGATGATGCCACTGGTTGCACAACTTGCCTTTGCTCTCGTCTTTATCGTTATTCAATTCGTCGGAATGTTCTGGTTCCTCTCGAAAGGTGGAGTCGAGACCTACCTGCCAGACGATATTCGCACTCGTTTTACAGATGTATGGGGTCAGGATCACGTTCTCGATAAATTGCGCGAAAATCTCCACTTCCTTGAATCACCGGAAGAGATTGAGAATCACGGTGGTTATGTTCCTGGTGGAATACTTCTCTGGGGCCCGCCAGGAACCGGAAAGACCCTGATGGCAGAGGCGATGGCAGGCGAGACGGGAAAACCATTTGTCTTCGTCGATCCAGGCGCTTTCAACGCAATGTTTATGGGCGTCGGAATCCTCAAAGTTAAGTCACTCTTCAAAAAGCTGAGAAAACTCTCGCTGAGATATGGCGGCGTCGTCGTCTTCTTCGATGAGGCCGACTCACTTGGTAGTCGTGGAAGCATCAGTACCTCTTCCTTTCCTGATGCACTTCAATCGACATCTTGCCACGGTGGAAATTACCTCAGCGAACCATCCGCAGCACTCATCGCTAACAAGGTTGTAGTTGGCGGTGGAATGAATGGCATGGGTGGAGGATCTGGAACGCTCCAAGCGCTCTTAACGGAGCTATCAGGCCTAAAGAAACCTCGGGGATTTATCAATCGCGTCGTCCGACGCTCCCTCGGCCTTCGTCCGAAGAATCCGCCGAAGTATCGAATTCTTGTGGTGATGGCTACCAACCTTCCAAGCGCACTGGATGAAGCGTTGCTTCGCCCTGGTCGCATTGATCGCGCATATCGCGTTGGTTATCCAAGCAAGGCGGGACGCATTCGTACCTATGAGGGGTATCTCGAAAAAGTTTCTCATCTTCTTAACGCAACTGAGATTGATAAGTTGGCAACGATCACGCCTTATGCAACAGGTGCAACGATTAAAGACACAATTAATGAGGCGCTCATTACGGCAATCCGTGATGGACGAACAACCATCACATTTGCCGATGTCCTGCGCGCGAAACAATCCAAAGAGCTTGGACCTTCAGAGAATGTTGAATATATCGAGCGAGAACGCCACGCAGTTGCTGTTCATGAGGCATGCCATGGAACGATGGCATATCTCGTGCGCAAACATATGGATGTTGATCTTGCGACCATCGAGAAGGGCTCTGATTACCTTGGCATGGTCGCATCCATTCCACCCGATGATCAGTTCACCCGTTGGAAGAGCGAATATAAGGCAGATATTCTTGTAGCCCTCGCATCACTGGCGGGGGAGAGGCTCTTCTTTGATGGCGATAATTCGTCGGGCGTCTCTGGTGATCTAGAGAGTGCAACAACGATTGCCAGCTTCATGGAAGGTCATTGGGGGATGGGGTCCACTATTAGCTCCCATGCCTCAAATCGTCGAAACGAGGTCGGCTCTCCAGGTGGTGCACGTTCTGTTGGAACGGGAACCCGTGAATTGCAGCGAGGTTTAGCCGACCGTATCGAAGCGAACCTGGCAACTCTTCTTAAAGAGGCAGAGTCCATTCTCAAAAAGAATCGAAATAAGGTACTGGCTCTTGCTCACGCCCTAGAAGTGCACAAGACAATCAGTGGTGATGATCTTGTCGCGGTAATGGAGGGGCGCCAAGGACCACTTGCGGACGGACGCCCTTACGCAAAGGTTGAGAATATGAAGCGAATTGAGGCCTATCACAAGGCCGTACTGGTAGCTCATAAGGCTCATGAGGTTCCACTTACGCAACTTCCTAATCTCAAGGGGTAGTTTCAGGTATCCTGCAGCCATGGGTCCAGGTGGAATAGCAGCGATCATCGCCGCAATCTCTTTGCTGATTATCAGCCTTGCGATTGCCTATGCGATCTTTCGAGTCGGTCGATTAATTGATGAAGTTCAAGAGTCTGTGCGGAGCGTAAATAAGATCACGCATACCGCGGAAGAGATTACTTCCAAGATCTCCAAAGGCGTCAATACGGTCTTCGACAAGAACGCTAATCTCGTAAAGCTGCTTACCGGTTTGGCTACCACAGTCATCAATCGCAAGCGCGGTTCAAAGGATGACGAGTAAGAAGTGAACTCTGCTGAAATTAGATCCCGCTGGCTGAATTTTTTTGAATCTGGCAATAGCCAGGGCCTCACGCATACGGTGGTGCCATCAGCATCTCTCATCGCTGATGATCCCAACCTGCTTCTCGTTAATGCTGGCATGGTTCCTTTCAAGCCGTACTTCCTCGGTGAGGTAACGCCACCATATGCGCGCGCAACCTCCGTGCAGAAGTGCGTCCGTACCCTAGATATCGACGAAGTGGGTAAGACAACTCGCCACGCAAGCTTCTTCCAGATGTGCGGAAACTTCTCCTTCGGTGATTACTTCAAAGAGGGCGCCATCTCGATGGCGTGGGAGCTCCTCACCAAGCCCGTTGCAGAGGGTGGTTACGGATTTCCGGAAGAGCGTCTCTGGGTCACCGTCTATCTAGATGATGACGAGGCTGCCGATATCTGGCATAAGAAGATCGGCGTTCCGCGTGAACGCATTCAACGTCGAGATATGGCCGATAACTTCTGGTCAATGGGCGTCCCAGGGCCTTGTGGGCCATGCTCTGAAATTTATTACGACCGCGGGCCTGATTACGGTGTCGAGGGCGGACCGATTGCCGACGAGAATCGATACATGGAGGTCTGGAATCTCGTCTTCATGCAGAACATTCGCGGCGCAGGTACAAGTAAGGATAGCTATCCAATTCTTGGAGAACTTCCTGCGAAGAATATTGATACCGGACTTGGTCTTGAACGCATGGCTGCACTCCTGCAGGGTGTAGAGAATATTTATGAGATCGATACAACGATGCAGATCCTCAGCAAGGCGAGTGAGATATCAGGCGTTACGTACGGATCGACAGAGAAGAGTGATGTATCACTTCGTGTAGTAGCAGACCACGCACGTACGGCAATGATGTTGATTGGCGATGGCGTCCTTCCCGGCAATGAAGGCCGTGGCTACGTTCTTCGTCGCATGATGCGCAGAACAATCCGCAACATGCGAATTCTCGGAGCTCCAGATCACAATACTGCAGAACTTATTACAGCATCTATTGGTGCAATGGGTCCTCAGTATCCAGAGTTGATCGCAGATCAAGCTCGCATTCTTGCCGTTGCAATCGCTGAAGAGGATTCATTCCTTCAGACGCTGAAGAGCGGAACCACAATCTTTGACGTTGCAGTAACCGAGACGAAGAGCAAGGTTCTCGCTGGCGATACCGTCTTTAAGCTTCACGATACCTACGGCTTCCCATTCGATCTCACGCTCGAAATGGCCACCGAGCAAGGTCTTACTGTTGATGAGAACGGTTTCCGTTCCCTCATGAAGGAGCAGAAGGAACGCGCGAAGGCGGATGCCAAGGCGAAGAAGACTGGTCATACTGACCTCTCCGAGTATCGCAACATTATTGACCGTGTAGGAGCAACCAAGTTCCTAGGGTATTCCGAAGTTTCAAGCGAGGCATCGCTTAAGGCGATTCTCGTCAACGGC
>CANGCW010000009.1 GCA_947452525.1 Actinomycetota bacterium | reverse complement strand
GCTGAAGCGATAAGGGCGATTGAGGTTGCGGTTGCCACCCCCGAAGAATAACTTGATTACACTTTTCTTTATGGCAACAACGGGTGCAGCTGAAGGCTTCAAGAAGAGACTGATTGTGAAGGTGACTGTGGGCGCTGAGGCTCCTGAGAAGCTTTCTCAGGCCTTCACCGTTGCATCTGTCGCAGCTGCCTCTGGCTTTGACATCTCATTATGGCTGACGGGGGATGCAACGCGGTTCGCCCTCCCTGGAGAGGCAGAAACCTTCTCGCTCGAGGGTGCTAAGCCGCTGAGAGAGATGCTTGATGTAATTCTCGCTGCTGGCACAGTCTCTGTCTGTAGCCAGTGTGCAGCACGTCGATCAATTACGGGAGATCAACTTATCGCCGGCGCAACAATTCGCGGCGCAAGTTCTTTTGTGGAAGAGATTATGCAGAACGGCTCGGAGAGTCTGGTCTACTAATAATCTCTTGATTTGCAGCAACTCCAGCAACAGTGAGCGTTGCATCAACTGGAGTATTTCGCTTAACAACTGCGAGAGCAATCGGGCCTAGTTCATAATGGCGAGCGCTTGTTCCAAGGAAGCCAACTTCTTTCTCTTCGAGAAGAACCTTTGAACCATGTGGCGGAAGATCAGAATCGGAACCATCTAAATGCAACATCACGATTCTCCGTGGGGGTTGCCCCAAGTTAAATACCTTTGCAACTGTCTCTTGTCCTGGGTAACAACCTTTGCGCATGTGCACTGCGCTTCCAAGAAGCCCAAGTTCATTAGGAATTGATTTGTAATCTGTTTCAAAGTTCAGACGGGCTCGGCCGTCGGCGACGCGCTCTGCCTCAAGCGCCCACATTCCTACTTGAGTGAATTCCGCGAATCGGTTCTCGTAACTGCCACGTTCAACAATTTCATAAGGGCCACCGAGCCCATCAGGTGCGCCAGGCACACGGAGTACTGCATATCTATCTGTAACAACCTGTGGATCAACGCGGAGCATAAAGACCATCTTCTTTAAGAAGGCGATTAACGCCTCCTCCGATACGCGCTCTGTGTGGATCCATGTTCGCGTTCCATCATCGAAGAGGAAGAGCTGATGTTGGATGTGGCCTTGAGCATCAAGGATGAGTGCAGTGGTCCATATGTTGCTCTCCCACTTCACAAGCTCTTGCGTTGTGAGGTTATTGAGCCACAATTGGCGATCTTCACCAGTCACTATGATTACGGAACGGTGTGAGAGATCTGCCCACGCGCGACCTTCATAGAGTGCGCGCTGTTCATGCGATGGCTGACCAAAGTGCCAGATCGCGCCCTTATCCGGACCATCCTCTACGATTACTGCGCTCATAGAATGAGTTTACGGCTTGATAAAGCAGGCTTCGCAACGACCAGCGATTGCTAGGTGCGAGAGATCGGTGTGAAAACCGTAGTTATCAATCAATGATTGAGTAAATGAAGCGGTCGCATCCAATGGGACCTCAATGATTGCTCCGCACTTCTCACAATTGAGATGAGCGTGAATCTCTTCCTCTGCTGGGTGGTAACGAACTCCACCGTGACCAAGATGCGCGTGTTGCACTAGGCCAACGTTCTCGAGCGTCTCGAGGTTGCGGTAGACCGTTGAGAGATTGATACCTGGGTGAGTTTTACGGACCTCTTCAGCAACCTCTTCCGGCGTTGCATGACCAAGTGTGCGAACGGCTTTGAGAACGAGTTCGCGTTGTGGAGTGAGGCGCAGGCCGCGCTCTCGTAATTCGTGTGGTTGCGCCATAGTCAGATTCTAGTGGCTCTTGAGGCAGGCGATGAGGAGGTACATCTCGCAACCGAGGCAGAAGTTGAATGCTGCGTTGAGGAATGCCGCTGCAAGCGCGAATGAGGTCGCGATTGTGAAGGTTAAGCTTGAGGAGAGCGCCAATCCAAGAGTGGCAACGATGGCGAATCCGAGTCCAACGCGCTGGGCAAATTGTGGCGGGCGTACATCCTCTGTAGGTGCATCGCCCTTCAGCTGCGGCTTAACAAAGGTGCGATAAATCAGGCCGTAGATCGTCTTCTGCGGTCCGAGAAGCGCACCAGTTGCAAAGACAACGAGTTGAAAGATAATTGCAACGGGTGAGTGAAAGACGAGAGCAAGTGCGAGAACCGTGGTTGTGATTGCAGCACCAAAACGTGGGCCACGTGCATCGATGAGTGTTACAGGCGCATCAATTGTTGTCATTGCGTAATCGTAAAGAGTGAGTTATCAGAACACTAGTTGCAGGTAATTCGCAGATAGTTATTTATGCGATGTGCGAGAGTGAGGCAAGAACTTCACTTCTCTTTGGTGCACCAACTGCGCGTGCAATCTCTACACCGTCACGATCGAGAATGAGAGTTGTAGGTGTTGAGTGGATATGGAGACGACGGACGAGTTCCAAGTGTGACTCGGCATCAACCTCGGCATAGGCGATATCGCTCGACTCATCAGCGATCTGGGTGAGGAGCGCCTTCGTTGCCCGGCAGGGAGTGCAGAAGGCCGATGAGAACTGAACGAGGGTGACACGTTCACCGTAGTCCTTACCGATCTCCTGCTCGCTCAAAAGGGGCTCTGGAGCCTTATTTTTAGGGCTTTTTACCGTGCCACGGCTCTTCTGATACCAGACTCCGTATACGGAGGCGAGCGCCAGCACAATAAGGAGTGGAGCGAGTGAGTTCACGAGAGTATTCTTGCACCTCTTATGGCAAGAATTCTTCTCCTCACCAATACGCTCGGTGCCAGCGCTGAAGTGCTTCCAAGTCTTGCCCTGTTGCAACATCAAGTAAGAATTCTTCCTGCTGAAGCTTCAGTCCTCGTGGACATTCCGCAAACTGATTGCATCTTCATCGATTGCAGAAGAGACCTTCCCGCTGCAAAATCTTTTATGCGCCTCATTACAACAACCGGCCTCTCCTCCCCGCTGATCGCGATCGCGACAGAGGGCGCTCTCACAGCGCTCAATGCTGATTGGGGATTTCATGATGTCATCCTCGACTCGGCGGGTCCTGCAGAAGTTGATGCGCGAATTAAAATTAACATTGGCAAGTTTCAGGATTCACTCGTTGCTGCTGATCCATCACTCCGAGAGATTCGTGCTGGTGATGTCATTATTGATGAGAGCACTTACACTGCAAAGATTAAGGGCCGTACTTTAGATCTCACCTTTAAAGAGTTTGAACTTCTGAAGTACCTTGCCCAGCATCCTGGTCGCGTCTTTACTCGTGCTCAACTTCTCCAAGAGATCTGGGGTTACGACTACTTCGGTGGAACTCGTACCGTTGATGTGCATATTCGACGCCTGCGTTCCAAACTAGGCTCTGAATTTGAAGCGATTATTGGTACCGTCCGAAACGTTGGCTACCGCTTCTCATATCCAGGTAAAGAGATTTACGCTAAAGAATTGAACTAATGGTCGAGTACCGCTACTTCGAAGAGCTCGATAAGACCCTCCGCAATGAGGTGCTTGCTCTGATTGCTGCCGCAAGCACCGTGGATGAGACCCCCGCTATTGCAGAGAATGTTCTCTTGGCGCTCCGTTACGGTAGTGAGAAGAATGATCGCCATCTCTTGGCCCTGGATGGAGACCGCATTGCGGCATACGCCCATATCGATCCCACGGATTTAGTTGAAGGACCATCTACGGAGTTAGTTGTTCACCCTGACTTTAGAGGTCGCGGTATCGGCGGAGCGCTCCTTGAAAAGGTCCGCAAGCACACGGCAGATTCACTTCGCCTCTGGTCCCATGGTGATTCAGCAGCTGCGCAGAGGCTTGCCTCCCATCACAACTTCACAAAGGTCCGCACCGTTATTCAGATGCGTAGATCTCTCATGGAACCACTTCCCCATATCCAGATCGCAACACGTGCATTTACAGTTGCCGATGGGGAAGCTTGGGTTGAGTTAAATAACCGAGCATTCGAAGGACATCCAGAACAGAGCGGATGGACGCTCAAGGATTTAGATATTCGTCTTAATGAAGAGTGGTTCGATGCGAATGGCCTCTTGATTAAAGAGGATGCGGGCAAGATCTCCGCTTTCTGCTGGACGAAGCTCCACACTCTCAACCCGGTTGGTGAGATATACATTATGGCCGTAGATCCCTCACTACATCGACAGGGGTTAGGTCGCGAGATGGTGATTGCTGGTCTTCACTACATTAGGTCACAATCCATTCAATCTGCGATGCTCTACGTAGATGCCGAGAACACTGCAGCGCAAGAGCTCTACAAATCTCTTGGCTTTACCGAATGGGGCCGTGACCTGCTTTACAAGGTGAGAGCTTAGGCAAGCACCAAGTCAGCACACATCGCTCTAAATACTGCGGTGTGCGCATCAATATCAGCTTGCGAAGTCTCAGGTGATACAAGTGCCATGTTGTGGAATGGTGTAATCAGAATTCCATCATTCAACATGCGTAAGTGGATGTACTGCTCGAGTTCGAAGTCGCCAGCATCAGCTGCCTCGCGACCCGTGCGTGGAGCAGTTGCTTGGAAGAGATACTCACCGCGCGCACCAAGGCGTGAGCAGTGCCAAGGAAGATCGAACTCCTTGATAGCCGCCTCAACACCATCGCACCACCGCTGACCGAGTTCAATCATCCGCTCAAAGGCTTGATCTGTAAGGACTTTGGTGAGGGTGGCGCGCATTGCTGCCAGGCTGAGCGCGTTACCTGCGAGGGTTCCGCCGATTCCACCAGTGTCAATAATGGAACGGTCCGTCTTCGCCATAATCGCGGCTGCAACTTCATCTGTCATTCCAAATGTTCCGGTTGGAAGTCCGCCTGCGATTGCTTTACCGATAGTAAAGAAATCTGGCTTAAGACCCATCTTCGCAGTCATTCCTCCTGCGCCCATCGAGATTGTGTGAGTCTCATCGATGATCCACATCGCACCATATTTCTTTGCGAGATCTCCGACCGCTTCAAGGTAGCCCTCGTCTGGAAGAACGATGCCGATATTGGTCATCGCTGGCTCCATCAGGATTGCAGCGACATCACCATGCGCGAGAGCCGCCTCCATCGAGGCGAGGTTATTAAATTCAACGACGCGAGTGGTCTCGCTCAGATCGACAGGTGCGCCGATATTTCCAGGGCGCATGATTGTTTCGCCCTTCTCATTCAGGGTTGCGAAGGTCTCATCGACTGAGCCGTGATAGCAAGCATCGATAACGATGACCTTCCTCTTGCCCGTAACAAGGCGGGAGTAGCGAATGACGCAACGATTCGCATCAGTCGCAGATACCGTGAATTGCCACTTAGGAAGTCCGAAGCGTCGCGCCAACTCCTTGGAGACTAAGAGCGCATCTTCTGTGGGAAGCATCGCGGTAATTCCGCGCTCCATCTGAGCAGTGATAGCAGCTACGGTCTCCTTGGGAGAGTGGCCGGTCATCGATCCGGTATCACCGAGGCAGAGGTCGATATATTTCTGACCATCAACATCTGTGAAGTATGCGCCGTGCGCTGAATCTACGAAGACCGGATAAGCACCAGGCCACTTCGACATCCACGACATCGGTACGCCATTTGTCATGACGGCTTTCGCCTCGTTAAAGAGGTGTCCGCTCTTGGGATGTAGAACGAGGAAGCGCTCCTCTTCCTTTGCCATGAGCTTCTTCAGGTGATCGCGATTTATCTGCTTCATAAAACCCATTCTTACGGGTTAACGCACCTTTATCAACGACCCCGTGTTACTCGAACTCCTCGGAGAATGTGAAAAGCGCCTCAATGTAATGATCTCCAATAATTCCTAAGTTTGCTGCATCAGGTGGCGCAGTCTGCGGTTCGATACAGACGCCATCTGGATCCTCGGTATAGACAACCCAATATGGCGCATCGCTCTCAATACTTATGCGCGCTGCTCCTGGCCATACAACAGATGGGACTCCACGAATATCGGTAAAGGCATCATCCCAAGGCTCTTGTTTCGGCGCGATCAACTCACCAGTTGGCAAACCTTCATCCCCGCGCTCCATCATATGTACCGCGTTAAATTCGACCTCTGCCATCTCTCCACGCTCTAGTTCACGCGGGAACCACGGATGGAAACCGAGCCATGCTGGCAATTCACAACCATTTGCCTCGTACTCCAGTGACCAACGGACGGCATCATCGAGAATCTCAATATGTTGCTCTACAACAGCGCCGGAGTATGGCTCGGGCAAAATTAAACGAGCGCGACCTGTTCCGGTCTCCTCCCATGAGGAGTGAAAACCAAAGCCGTGAATCGCATGCGGTGGCGACCAGTTAGTTGGCAAGATAATTTCATCATCGTTCTTGTCGTATAGAAGTCCATCGGCGATTCGACCAGCCCAGGGTGCCATTGCATACCAACCCCATGAGAGTGGCGTCCCTCTGAAGGGCACTGCAAATTGGAGGTCACGCCATTGCAACGAAGCGATACGTGCACCTTGATCTAAATCAATTGCAATTGAAATCTCTGCACCATCAATGTTTTGCATTACTTCAACCTACTGTAATTCGTGAGCGAACGGTGGCTGGGCTCCTGCGCGAGAGCAGGTGATAGCTGCAGCGGCTGCGGCACGGGCTAAGACAGTGCGTAGGAGCTCGCCGTGAAGATTCTCAAGGCCGTGCTTCACAACGCCCTCAACGAGCACGGCACCAACCGTGTCGCCTGCGCCAACGGTATCGACAACTTCGACCTTCACGCCTGGGGTGCTTACCTCTCCGCGAGAAGTGAAGGCACGAATTCCATTGGCACCGAGCGTGATGACGACAAGTGCAACTCCCTGAGATAGCCACATCTGCGCGACGCCCTCTTGGGTGAGATCTGGGTAAAGCCAGGCAATGTCATCCTCGCTCACTTTTACAACCTGCGAGATTGCAACCCACTTATCGACGATTGCTTGGTACTTAGCGCGATCACTAATAACTGATGAACGGATATTTGGATCAAGGATGATGGGGGCAAACTTTGCAACGCCCTTTGTCCACTCAAACAACTCTGATGCGCCTGGCTCAACCAAGAGGCCAAGTGTTCCAAGCAAGAGTGCAGCAGGGATATTTTCACTTGGTTTTGGCAACCAGCTTCGATCGAAGTTAAAGGTCGCGGTTCCTTCAAGAGTAAATATGTAGCTCGCGCCGCCATTTGCATCAAGTGAGACCTTTGCAGTACCTGCTGGGGCATCAGTGAAATTTGCGTGATCGAGATTCACGCCGTCTTCGAGGAGAACCTGCTTCGCCATCTCGCCATATTCCGAGGTAGAGATGCCATCGATAAAGTAAGCGTTCATGCCAAGGCGCGAGAGGGCGCGCGCAGAGTTAGCAGGACCACCGCCGACAATCGGCACACGATTTTCGCCCATGCGTTCAGTTGGTATGAGGTCTATAAGAGCCTCACCAGCTATCCAGATTGGCTTCTCGTTAGCATTTGGTGACATGCGAGAACCTTATTAGATTTACTGCATGAGCTTAAAGTTAACCCTCCCAAAGACCGACCTCGCTGTTCATCCACTCTGCCTTGGTGGCAATGTCTTTGGCTGGTCTGCAGATAAAGATGAGTCTTTTGCTGTTCTTGACGCCTACGTCGCTCACGGTGGTAATTTTATTGATACCGCCGATATGTACTCCGAGTGGGCGCCGGGTAATAAGGGCCATGACTCTGAGGCGATTATCGGCGAATGGATGAAGGCACGAGGCAACCGTTCTGAGATGGTCATTGCAACGAAGGTGGCGAAGTTGAGTTCTCGTCCTGGACTCTCTGCCTCCAACATTGCTGCAGCGATTGATGATTCATTAGCAGCGTTGCAGACAGATTATGTAGATCTCTATTACGCACATGAAGACGATGCGAATACACCGCTGGAGGAGAGCCTCGAGGCCTTCGATGTAACCGTTAAGAGTGGAAAGGTCCGCTATATCGCAGCATCAAACTACTCTGCAGATCGATTGAGCGCAGCTCTGGAAGTGTCACGCATCAATAGCTTTGCCAGCTTTGTCGCAATTCAGAATATGTATAACCTCGTCGAGCGCAATCCTTATGAGAGCGAGATTGCTCCCGTTGTTATCGAAGAAGGCCTCTCTGGCATTCCATACTTCGGCCTTGCGCGTGGCTTTCTGACAGGAAAGTACCGTGCAGGTGTCACTATTGATTCAGTGCGCGCAGGTGGCGTTACCTCGTACCAAAATGCAGAGGGTTACGCAGTTGTCGATGCATTGGAGCAGATTGCCAAAGAGCACGGCGCATCCATCGCCTCCATTGCACTCGCCTGGTTACGTGCTCAGCCAAGTATCTCCACCCCTATCGCAAGCGCGCGGACAGTTGAACAACTTGAAGATATCGTCAAGGTCGTTCATCTCACCGAGAAAGAATTAACTCTTCTCAGTTCGCTTAAGGATTAGAGTTCGGTGCACCTGTAGGTGCGCCTCCACCCGGCATTCCACCGCCTAGTTTTGCAACGCATGCTTGAAGTGCCGCTGCAAACTTTGGATCATTTCGATCGGGGCGAGCTCCCGCGGTGATAGTGACTCCGTTTGCCTTGAGACATGCTGTGAATTCAGGGTTATTAAAGCCGGGACCGCCTCCTGGCCCTCCTGCTCCTCCTCCCGCAAATGGCCGCTGGGTGCCCGAAGAGAGAGTTGGACGTGCAGTTGCAGTGGGTGAGCCACCCTGTGAGGATTTCTTAGTCGAGCTCTTTGCTTTATCGCTTGCGGATGGCGATGGTGCAACGATGGGAGTTGCCACGCCGCTTCCATTTCCTGATGCACGAACAGTCACAGAATCGCCTGTCTTCGCATTTGCAAGGCTGGACGATCCACGATTGTCAATCGTTATGGTGACTTTGTCGCCACTAACACTGTTAACCGTGCCACTCACACCTCTGCCGCCACCTCCACCGAATCCTCCCGAAGGAAGATTGGCACCTCCTCCACCAAGACCTGCCAACCGACTAGAAAATGCTGCGAACGAGGCGGCCCCTGAGTTTGAGGATGAAGTACGGTGTCCATACCAAGCGCCGACCGACGCTGAACTCGCGATCAATAGCGCTACTCCGAGAGCTACGGTTGTCTTATTGGCCCACTTGTAACTTCTGTGAGCGAGAACTTCTTTGAGATTATCATCGGCAGGTGTTCCAAATAAATCAAATTCCTCTGGAGCGTTATTTTCTGGATTATTCATGACGTAGTGCCTCGATTGGTCGTAGGGATGCTGCTCTACTTGCTGGATAACCGCCGAAGAAGAGTCCGATGAGGACGCTCACTCCGAAGGCGAGGAAGACCGAGCCGGGAACAATGACTGGTTTAACTCCAATAATTGTGAAGTGTGATCCAATAAATCCGCCAATGACGCCGATTGCCCCACCGACGAGCGAAAGTATCGTTGCTTCCACCAAAAATTGAGTAAGAATTGCGCCTTTTGGTGCTCCAATAGCTTTACGAATTCCAATCTCTCTGGTGCGCTCAATGACGCTCACCAACATAATGTTTGTAATTCCAATTCCACCGACGAGAAGTGAAATGGCAGCAACTACACCTAACAAAACCGTGAATACAGAGCTATTTGATGTGGATGTGGCAAGCAAACTAGCTTGGTTCAACGTTCGATAATCGCGATTATTTACATTTGTAATCTTATGTTGTGCATCCATAATGTTATTAATCTCTGTCTGGGCCAAATCTTGAACTTTTGCGGATTTCGCCTGCACAACGATGGAACCAAGGTTGTTGTAACCAGTCAGCGATCGTTGGACGGATGTAATAGGTGCAACCACCAAACTATCTCCATCTTGGAATCCGTTACTTCCCTTAACTTCGGTAGTACCGATAACTGTGAAGGGAATTCCACTGCAACGAATCGTCTGCCCGATAGGAGACACAGTTCCAAATAAGTCGGTTGCGGTCGTATTTCCTATAACGACTACTCTCCGGCCTTCCGTAACGTCATCATTTGTAAAATACGTTCCCTTTGCAATCGAAGTGTTGCTCGCCTCAAACCAGGATGGCCAGGTTCCATTGAAAGTGCCTGGAGTGCTTGAATTCGTACCATTCGTACAGGTGACATTTGCACTGGCTACGGGTGCAGTCTGTTTAATGTCCGGTGCTTTAATTGGATCAGCGAGTGCCACTGCATCGCCCACGGTCAGTGGTTTGCTGCTGGTGTTTCGTGCCGCAGCTTGACGTCCAAAACCACCACGGTTTGCCATGATTGTGATTGTGTTAGTGCCCAGTTTGTCGATACCTGACTGAATCTGCTTACTAGAGCCATTTCCTACCGCTATCAGAATAATGACCGATGAGACTCCGATGGCAATTCCGAGTGTGGTGAGTGTCGTCCGTAGTTTGTTTGTGTTGAGCCCTCGGATTGCAAATCGAATAATTTCAAATATATTCATGCAACCTGCCTCGCGGAATCACTCAAAATTTTCCCGTCCTTCATTCGTATTACCCGCTTGGCACGTTTTGCGACATCATCTTCGTGTGTAATGACAACGACAGTTCTACCTGCCGCATTAATTCTGTCAAAGAGATCAAGAAGATCAGAGGTTGATTTTGAGTCGAGCGCTCCAGTGGGTTCATCGGCTAGTAGAAGTGCTGGTCGAGTGACTAGCGCCCGTGCAACGGCGACCCGTTGCTGCTGCCCACCGGATAGCTCAGTCGGCTCATGGTTCACTCTGTCCGCGAGTCCGACTGTCTCAAGGGCGATGAGCGCTCGTCGGCGTCGTTCCGGACCTTTGATTCCCTGGTACGCAAGTGGTAACTCCACATTCGCAAGAGCTGAAGTCTTTGGAATCAGATTGAAAGATTGGAATATGAAACCGATACGTCGGCCTCTCACGACGGAGAGCGCAGATTCATCCATCGATGAAATCTCAATTCCATCCAGCAAATACTCACCACTGGTCATGGCATCAAGAGCGCCAATGATGTTCATGAGTGTCGATTTGCCTGATCCAGATGGACCCATAATCGCTACATACTCACCGGAGTGAATCTGCAAATCCACGCCGTCCAGAGCAAAGATTGAGGCTTCGCCAGCGCCGTAACGTTTGATCGCACCTCGCACGTCAATAACCGGATGCATTAGTTAGCCACCGTTTCTTCCGCCAAATCCACCGCCACCACCACCACCACCGACGCCAACTGCGCCGCTTATCGTTCCTACGCCAGACGGGATTCCACCCACCGCAAATCCATTTGAAGATGAGGTTCGAGTTGTTGCTGGAAGAGAAACCTTTGCGCCGACCTGAACTCCTGATTGAATCTCAACGAAGGAATCGCCCTTCAATCCAATAACTACAGGTGTAGGAGTTGTAATTTCTTTGCCATTTGATGTGGTCACTACATTGACAGTGCTGCTTACTCCACGAGTAGTAACAGCCTGGGCACTCACCATTGTGACGTTGAGCGCCTCTCCAACAATTACAGTTGCCGATGCCGTCATGCCTGGCTTTAATCCGGCGACGGTCCCATCTATGGTAAATGTCGCTGTGTAAGTTGTTACGCCGCTTGAAGTAGTAGGTAGAAGATCAATGTTGTTTACCTTTCCGGTGGCACTTGCCGTAGGTAGTGCATCAAATGTAAATGTTGCACTTTGACCTATAATAATCTTTGCTGCATCTGCTTCAGAGAAAGAACCTGTTACCTGCAGTGTTGAAACATTTGTCAGAACGATAAATCCTGAAGCATTTGTTGTGGCAGTGGCTGGCGCCGAAGCTATTGAGACGTTTCCTCCCACTGCGGTAGAAATCGAAGCAACCTCACCGGCAACGGGTGCGACAATTGTCGCACCTTCTAGATTCCGTTTTGCTTGGTCGAAATTCGCTTGTGCGGTCGTCAATTGAGCTTGCGCACTATCAATGGCACTTTGCTTTGCCGGTTGATTACTCACTGCCTGGGATGCCAATAGGTTATCCAATGAATTTTGGGCAGAAGAAATCTGATTCTGGTAACCAGCAATAGTGATTGCATCTTTCGCTAAGTTATTCTTCTGAGAAACTAATGCATTTTGATATGCAATAGTTAAGTTGTCGATGTTCTGTTTATCTTTTAGGAGATTTGCAGTTTGTGAACTTTGTGCATCTACCCAAGAGTTGTAGTAATTCAGTTCTGTCACGCACTGTGAGTTTACATATGTGATTGATTGGCAATACGCAGTTGTTACTCCTGCGGAACCATACGTGCCCAAATAAGCATTTAGTGTGAGAGCGGCGCGATCAACAGCGGCTTGATAGTTCTTTGATGAAATTGCCGCATTGGCCGTTGCATTATCCAAAGACAATTTCGCTGCATCGACTGAAGCCTGGTAAGTACCAGCATTTGCTGAAACCAGTGCAGTCTGATCAATCGCATTTTTCTTTGCTTGATCTACCGCGGCTTGTGCCTGTGAAAGTTGAAGTGCTGCTTGCGCCTGTTCGGCTGCGGTCTTGCTTGGAGTTAGGGCTGCAACACTTGCTTTGGCACTTATAAGACTCGCATTGGCTTGGGAGAGCGCGGTGGTGAGGTTGGTGGTATCCAATTGTGCTAATTTTTGGCCGTTTCGAACTTTATCTCCAACGTGCACATAGAGCGCTTTAAGAGTTCCTGAAGAGAGTGGAGCTAGCCCCACATCCGAAGGGCTGACAACTTTTCCGGTAGCAGAGACGGTTGCCTGAACATCTCCTTGCGACACGGTGACAGTTTGAAGCGACGTTGTTGCCGCCTTCGGGTGAAGGACTGTGTATCCCCAAAATCCAGCTCCAGCCACAAGCAGCAAGAGAACTCCATTAATTGCAAGAATACGAGGGCTGAAACGGCTGGCTTTTTCATTAGTGGATAAACTCATTGTCGAAAACTACGAGATTTAGTAAGCAAATGGGGTGAAATCTCCTGCAAATATCCTGAGAGTTAAAGGGACCAGGAGTACTCCTCATTGCGATCGATAACGAAGCAGTGATACCCCTCTAATTGGGGATGGCCAAAGATTCCTGCGCCATCTTTGCCGCTGACGATTAACGCTGTTGCCAGTGCATCTGCGATGCCACCATCTGGACCCCAGACAGTGGCACTCTTCGCGCCAATTGCAATGAGCCCGGTATGGGGATCACGGATATGTGAACCACGCTCTGTCACACCGCTCGTCGCAACAGCGCCATGTGAAAGTAAGAGTGAGTGAACGACCTCGTCACGATTATCTGGATTAGCAATAGCAATCTTCTTCGGCTGAGAAGACCTCACTGTTAAGTCACCCCCTGCGTTAATAACACACTCTGAAATACCGTGCGCAGCGAAGATATCGGCGGCGCGATCTGCGGCCCATCCCTTTACATAACCCGATGGGTCGTAGCCGCCCTCAACGCACCAAGGATCAAATAGCCCTGCTGAGATATCGCGAGCGAAGGCAGTTGCATTCCAGACGCCGCGAACCTCTTCGGTGCAATCATCAATGCTGAGCTTTCCTTCACGTAATTGCGAAATCGTGGACTCCGGCCGATATGTAGAGAAGACCTCATCAACGTGGCGAAGGAAGGCTCCGATCTCATCGGCAGCAAGAGCAAGTTGCGATTCCGTTAAGGATTCAGAGGATCCTTCAAAGAAGATAACCGTTCCCCATGTCTCTACCTCTCGGAAGATCTGCGACATTTTTATATCGATTAAATTCCAGCCTTAGAGAGTGCGCTCTTGATAGAGGACCAGTAGGCAAGTGATGAATATGTCACGCGCGAGACATAGAGTGAGTCAGCTACAACCTTAGACGCTGATTCAGCTTTTATCTGAGCCAATGACATCTGATTAGATTTGAAGAATGGATCGAGCGCGGTGAATGCATACGGCCCACGGCTTGAGGGTGATTGCGAACCGGTAGATGAGACGATCTTGCCATCCTTGAGGACGATAGTGACAGTGACGCTTCCCCAGAGTTGGCCATTCGGTTCACGTGCATCGTAGGTAGCACCGGTAAATGTTCCTGAAACACCTGAAGTCGCCGGAGCGGGCTTAGTCGCAACGGGAGTTGGGGTTGAAGAAGGTGTCGTAGCAGCGGTTGTCTTAGTTGCTGATGGCGTCGCTTTAGCTGTGGTCTTCTTTGTTGCCTTTGGCGTTGCCTTAACGGTTGCCTTCTTCGTTGGGGTTGAACCCTCATCATCCCCGTTAGGAACAGACTGCGGGGACGTGACCACAGGCTTTGCCGCGGTCTTGACTGGTGTTGGCGTCGCAGCGGGAACAGAAGCACTACCTGGAAGTGTTCCTGTTCCGAGCGCGCTACCAGTGCCGAATTGAGGTGGGGTGATGGAGAGGATCGCAAAGAGGCTACCTACCGCACCTGTAACGATCAAAATAAAACGCTTCATCTCTTACCTCCGTTGTTATTAATTCTTAGTTATTGTGAAATTCAAATGCTTCGTCGTGGAAGCGATTCTTCGGAATACCTGCAGCATGCGTTGCTTCACGAACTGCATCTACGAGTGGGGTTGGGCCGCAGACATAGACATCGGAATCAGCGAATGCTGGGACAAATTTTGTTATGTATTTAACTGACATTGGATGCACCTTGCGCGAACCAACGAGGTAGTGAACGCGTGCGCCGCGAGCATCAGCGATCTGATCAAGCTCTTTACGAAGAACGAGATCCTTCTCGTTAGATGCGCGGAAGAGAACATCAATTGACTTCGTTGCATCAAACTCATCAAGGAGGGCGCGAAGTGGTGTAATTCCAACACCGCCACCGATAAGAACAATATGTCCCTTCGTTGCACGATCAGCTACAAATGTTCCATAAGGGCCTTCGAAGAAGACGCGTGTGCCAACCTTCAATTCGCGAATCTCGTGGGAGTGATCGCCAAGGCTCTTTACGGTTACGCGGATAAAGTCATTTGTTGGCGCTGCTGAGAGCGAGTATGGATGCGAGATCCACCATTGGCGAGGAGCCATAAAGCGCCAGCTAAAGAACTGTCCGCCCTGGGCCTTGAGCGCATCAAGGTTGCGACCCTTCATAATGATGGAGTAAACGCCTGGTCCCTCTTCCACGACAGCTTCAACTCGTAGGTTATGTCGGAGCGAGCGAATCGTTGGAATTGCAAAGCGCCACATGATGATGATGAATGCCGCGCCTAGGTAGAGAAACTCCCAATAAAACTTATTCAGCGGATGGCCAATAAACATTGGCCCCGTAAGCACCTGGTGCATAAAGGAGAGTGCGACCGCCATATAGGTGTAAAGGTGGATCGTCCACCATGTCTCATAGGACATCTTCGCGCGTGCCTTCTTGTACGAAGTAATGCCGGCGGCAGCGAAGAAGACGAATGCGAGCGCTGCTGGAAGCATCCACGGATACAGGGTGATGATGCGCCAAAGCTCAACGCCAAGCTTCGCCTTATCGTTTGCGGCATAGCCGATGAGAACGAGGACGACGTGCAAAGTGATGAGGTAGAGCGAGTATGGCCCGAGCTTGCGGTGCCAGATAACGAGGCGGTCATGCCCAACTGACTTCTCGATCCAACCGACACGTGAAACGAGAACGAGTCCGACCAGTGCGAAATATGAGCCTACGAGGGCGCAGATGCGCGATAGCGCGAGGATAACGCCATAGACGGAGCCCCAATCAAGGGAGGATGTTGATTCGATGTAGAGCGCTGCGGTAAGACCGAGACCCACTCCGAGGACTACTGAAGCAGAGTCTGCTTGGTAACGCTTACCGATTGCCATGAGGGGAATCAAACCTTCCTTACCTGAGAGGGCGGTGAGAGGTGCCTCAATGTGCCGTCTGAATAGCCCAATTCTAGCGGTGCAGGCCCTCATATGCGCGGCGGTGGCTATC
>CANGCW010000008.1 GCA_947452525.1 Actinomycetota bacterium | reverse complement strand
CTTGGTATGACTTCGATCCAGCCGAGTAGTAAGCCGAAATATCGCTGGTGTAATCATTGGCATTAGCACTTCCACCAGAGGTAATTGGTTGTGGGACGAGGCGAATGGATGGAAGTCCGCCGCCACCTCCTCCGCCGGCAACAATTACTGGTGTATAGGTGACATCATCGAGCAGGTAGAGCTTGCTCACCGCTGCTGAGATTGCACTGTCATAACCCCAGTTATCGTGACCATTTCCAGCAATGGCGTTTGTTGGGTCAAAATTGAATGCCATCTGCGAGTAGGTGACGCCTGCATCAAACGATCCAGTGGATGGGGTGGTGAAATCAAATATGAGAGTTGACCATGTGTTTGCAGCACCAGTTGTTGCCACTTGTGAGATTGTGATTGAGTTTCCATCGTTGAAAAGATTCAACTTCACTGGAACGTTTGCATCTGCCGCTTTCACTCTGGCGGAAACAGTTAGATGTCCGCTGGAAACAATCGATTTGCTGTCGTTGCGACTTTCAATAGTTACTCCAGCCCACGTTGCTGCCGACTCTGGCTTCTGCACCCAGAGCGCCTCATTTGTTCCAGATCCATCATCTCGGATGATGAAGTTATGAGCCCAAGGTTGACCAGCTGTTGACCAATCGACTCCTGATGCATTTGTTCCACTGCCATTGAATGGCGCCCAATCCACGTGTCCAAACCCAGCAATCGGTCCTGAGTTTGCTATTGCAAAAACTGAAGTGTCCATCGATCCGATTGAGGTGGTGGATGTTTCAAAGTTCATCACCTCTTGAGCATCTGTGGCATGCGCCTTTATTGCAGGCACCACAAAGACCATTGAAATACTTAGTAGAACAAGGATGAACTTTTTAGCTGAACTACTAATAGTTTCTGAAACACTTTGCATTGGCAAACCTTTCGCACGGAGTAAACGCGGTGACTGAACCTTCTTTATCTAGTCCCATAGGGAGAGCTAGACGCTTGTGGAGATGCTTCGGACGGCGATACGAAGCAAGGAAAATGTAAGCGGTTTCATTAGATAGAACAATAGTTAATTTGAACTACTTGGCGTTGTTATCAAATTGTTATAATATGGGGTACTGCAGAAAACGCTTGTTTACAGGCTTGAAAGCGATTTCAGAACGGCATAGAGTCATAAGTATGAGTTGATATGGCGCCTAGGGGGTGACTGTTCCAAAGCCTTGGTAGGCGTAGTAGTGGATCCAGTCGACCTTCATGCTCCCTGTCGTGCCATCTGGCAGGCCTGCGGCACTGCCCGGAATGGCGTTGTCCAGAATGAGGAAGAAGGGCTTATTGAAGGGCCAGATCCCGTTGCTATCGAAGATTGAGCGTCCTCCACCCTTGAGTTGCGTGACTTTCCTGTTCTCGAAGGTGTTTGTGACGAAGATATACCCGTCGAGCGTAAAGGAGACGATGTTTGGGGTCCAAAGCATTCCGAAGGTGTGGAATCCCGCGCTCAAATTGAGGAGTGGGGCGACGGCGGTTACTCCCCCGCCACCGTTCCAATCGGAGTTATCGGGATTGTTGCCGTGCAGAGTCGATTGAAGAAGAGAGTTTCCAGCTAGGCCCTCTGCAATATCTATCTCCCCGGAGTTGGGCCAGTAAGTATCCCCACCCCCTCCGTTAGGAAATTTGTAGTTCGAACCCAACATCCAGAAAGCCGGCCAGTTGAAGCTTCCTGCAGGGAGCCAGATTCGAGCCTCGAGTTGTCCGTATTGGAAGTTCACCTTTCCTTGAGTCCAGATGCGAGAACTAGTCCAGCTTCCTCCACTTTTGGTTGCAGTGAGAACAAGATTTCCATTCCCATCAGTCTGGGCAGCGGTTGCACTATTTAATTCAATCTCGCCTGTGCCGTAATTGTAGAAACCCAATTGATCAAAACCGTTTCCGAGCAAAGGGGTCCACACAGAACTCTGCGGAAGTGTTCCCGAATTATCGTTGAACTCTTGTGACCATAGAAGAGTTCCCGGATTAGTGTCGTAATTAATCGGTTGGGGCGCACCGATTCCATTAGAAATGATGTGGACTTCTACGATATCCATAGTCTGGTTCAATTGCGTGGTCGAACCGATTCGAAGACCAAACTGACCGAAGTATCCCCCGCTAACACCTGGGGCATCGAGAGGATCCACAGCATTTATAGGCGTGGTGGCTGGTTCGCCAGACCCTTGGGTCGTGTCCGTCACTTCAAACGAGACGAGACCCTCTCCATCAGTTCGCCCTGGTACATCGAGCCCATCACCGGCGCCTGCTGAATTAACAACTTCTAGCCCACCGATGGTAAATGTTGCATTTGATTGACCGTACCCCTTGTTCGCAAGAAGTGTCACAGCTGTATTTGCCAAGGGTGATCCATGTGCATCAACTACCTGCCAGGTGAGAGTGAATGCACTTCCTTGAATTGCATAAGCATCTTTATACCCAAGTCCGGTTCCATAGTATTGAGACCAGCTCACGGCATAACCGGTTTTATCAACTAAGCCAAGTAATCCGTGGGCAGGAAAGATAATGCGCGAGGTAAGCAGACCGGTGCCAGTTGGAGTGGGTGTCGGGGTAGGCATTGGGGTCGGTGGCGGTGGGGGTGGTATCACCACCGGTGGCTGAGTCGGAGGGGGCGTTGGTGTTGGAGTGGGCGTTGGTGTTGGTGTTGGAGTGGGCGTTGGGGTTGGCGTTGGGGTTGGCGTTGGTGTTGGGGTTGGCGTTGGTGTTGGGGTTGGCGTTGGTGTTGGGGTTGGCGTTGGTGTTGGGGTTGGCGTTGGGGTTGGTGTTGGTGTTGGGGTTGGTGTTGGCGTTGGCGTTGGCGTTGGAACTACCTTCGGCTTAACGTAAATCTGCCACGTCATTTTCTTTCCGACTTTTGTGCAGATGTAGCGAATCTTCTTCGAGGTTGCGAGTTGACCTTTTATTTTGCAACTCACACCTTTAGCAATATAAATAGTTGCACCACTCACGTTCGATCCACTCGCCACTAGGGCGACGGAAAGGAGAACAGAGAGAGCTGTGCGTTGAAGCTTTACTAGGTTCACAACTGCCGTCTTACTCGTTCTTCGCCGATTTCATCCTTGCTTTACAACTGAGGTTGATGCAGAGAATTTCACTGATGACCCACTCTGATTGGTCTGCTTAACCGCAACTCGAATTGCGGAGCCCTTCATCTTTGCGGTCACAACGAGACGTGTCCCTGTGAGATTCGGAATTAAGGTACAACCACCGGGCAGTTTGTTTGCCGGGGCGCCGACGGTCTTGCAGGCATACCAAGAGATTGCAGCGCTAGCGTTGCCGCCAAGATCCCACTTACCAAGTGAGGCAGTAACTGTTCCACCAACCTTTACATTCTTTGCAAGTGTAGGTGGGGTCAGATTCTTCGGAGCCTTTCCGCTACCAAAACCGATTGGGGCATCGCCAGAGTTAGAGGTATCAATTGGTCCGGTTGGTTGAATCCCACCCGATGGAGCAATTCCACCTGCATTTGATGATGGTGTACCTGTCGTTGCAACCGGAAGGCTTGATACCCAGTGAATCTCTAAAATATCTTCATCTTGAATCTTTTGCACAGACCAAGATGGAGTACGTGCAGCGTAATTTGCATATGTGCCCGTGTAGAGAAGCAACTGCGTTGAAACATTTGGAGTACCTACCGGGGCGCTCTGCTTATCAAACGGAGCCGGCTCAGCAGTTGAAGCAGTATCAAGATTCTGAAGTGGGTAGGTAACATCACCGTTAGCATCAGTAACCAATGGAATATTTACCCCATCCTGATTGCCGTTATAGGCAAGCGGAACTGTTTTAGAATTCGCATCTTTTACGTTTCCTGTTCCATTCGAGTAGGCAGGGTTGATGATGAGAGTAACTGGGGTATTGGCTAACGCCTTTCCAGCCGCGTCCGTCACATGCCATGCGATATTCACCTTCGTCCCAAAGAGAGAGAAGAGATCGTAGAAGTTAACTTTTGGAGTGAAGTACTCGCCTGCGAGAATGCTTGAGAGAGCTGCTTTATTAATGTAGTTCCAGCTCACGCCAACGGTGTTTTTCTGATCCCAACGTATCTGATGCGCCGCCGGTGCGCCTGCAGCAGTTGTTCCGCCGGTAGATGGTGCAACCTGTGGACCCTTTACGGCCCCTGCCTCCCAGTGAATCTCCAAAATATCAATATCTTGAGAGGTCTGAATTGCATTGCGGCTCTTGTATCCGTCGATGGTGTTAGCAAAAGTGCCTACATAAAGCTGGAGTTGAGTAAAAATTGTTGAGCTACTTGGTGGAACACTAACGCCGTCGTTTGGTATGAGTGCTTCGGCGTCGCTCTTGGGAGTGTTATTCGTTATTGAATAGGTTACAAAGCCATTCGCGTCGGTAACAAGAGGGATATCTGCGTTATCCATCTTTACTGGATCGCGCCCCACACCAGCCATAGTCTTTGTTGGATCTAAGACTGGGTCTAACAGTTTGGCGGTCGGATAGGTATACGCCGGATTAATAGCTAAGGTCACTGGAGTATTTGCAAGTGCCTTCCCACCGGCATCAGTCACGAGCCATTTAATCTTCACGGTAGAACCATTTGCGGCGATGATGTCGTACAGCTTCACTGCTGGTGTGTAGTAAACCTGAAAGTTCGCAGCGTTATTCGGATTATCTGCTGCTAAGTTCTCTAACGCCCAGGCGTAGCCAGAGGATTCAGAGGGTAGCCAGCGACTTGATGAAGTTGAAGCAGCGTGTGCTGCCGGTGAGACCGTGGTTAACACGGTGCCCGCCACAAAAACCAAAAGCGTAACTGGGTTAACGATTCGCTTCAACATAATTGTCACTCTTTGCTCCTAGTTCGATCCGAAATCTTGCTTAAGCACATAAATCTGATTGCCGACCTTGACGGTGAATGTCGCCGTGCCCGGTACTGTCGAAACTAACATCAGAGTAGCTGGATAGGTATAACCAAAAGTTTGTGACGCCGACATCTGCGAGGTACCTGTTACGTCACGGGAGAAAATCATTCCTGAATTATGGCAATCGGTCTGATTTACTGTATCTGGACAGACTCGGAGCACGTATGCGCCAGGTGAGGATGTGACAGTTACATCCGGAGCGTAAAGCGGAACACGCTCAAGGACTTTCTTCGCATTGTTATAGAGATAACTCAAACTCAGAACAGTCTTAACGGCAGAGGCATCAGATGTCGATGTTCCAGATGAGAGTGGAAGTGGTGGATTTACAACACCATTCACCGTCACATCGTTCCCCGAAGGAGAGACAACTCCACCTCTGTTAACGACACGATAACTTATTGATGCCGGATTCATAGTCATGCTATTTACAAATTGAGGCCAAAAGATGTCAGAGGACTCTGGGATCTGATTTGTAGTCGGCTGGAAATTCGCACCAATTCCGCAACGCTTCTTCGTTGTTGGATCGATGTTCTTGCAAGCTTCTGCAGGTGTATTTTTGTTGATCTCGATAAAGGTAACTTTTCCTTCTGCATCCGTACTCAGGTTACTTGGTGTATTTGCCCATTTACAGTGGATATTTCCACCACAGTATGCGCTCTGGGCGACCATATTAATTGGGTAATCCGCAATTGGTGCACCCCAGATATCCGAGACTATATATGGAAGTTTAATTGTTGCGCCAACGGGGTAGGTTTTGATGTAAACATGTGAACGCTCACCAACCCAACTATTCTTAAACTCTGACCAATCCCAATACACATCGCGTGCAGAGTTTTGAAGATCGAGTTTAATAATTGGGTAGTATCCAGGCTTCTCCCATTGAATGATTAGTGGTCCTCCCAAATCCGCATTCTTATTCTTTGCGTACAGTGGACATGAGGTTTTGTTGTTAATGTAATCGCAATCTGCGATTCCGACTCGTAGATAGTTATCGGGTTGAATACCAGTAACTGTGTACGTCACCTTTGCTGCGCCCATGGAATCGGTAGTAACAATCTTATTTGGTGCGGAAATATCATCGGCGAAGGTGTATTTTTGGCCAGCATTATCGGCAACAAATTGAATCTGCTTATTCGCCTGCGCCGCGCCGCCGTTATATTGAACGGTCACCTGTGTGACATCAATACGTACCCAGACCAGCGGATGTTGAGTTGAATCATTGACTTGCAAGACGCCCTTAGCATCAAAGATATTGCGATTCTGCTCAACGATCCCATCGCCTGTCTTTGCATAAAGCGTGCTCCAGCTTATGTCAGAGACAAATGCGCTATCGGCTTTTGCCGCAGTCGCCTGGAGGCCAGAGGCCACAAGCGCAATTCCCGCGAGAGCGAGCGCAAATTTATTTGCTGACTTCATGACTTCTCCCTGATTCTTAGTTGAAACTTACTTTTCCTTGACCATTTACGGATGAATAGTGAATCCACTGAATGTTCATTGTTGAGCTGTTGATGTTCGGATCGATATCTCCACCCAGATTTCCACCCATCGCTAGGTTAAGAATCATGTAGAACTTGGCATTAAAGGGCCAAGGATTTGGAGAGACATCACTCTTTGACGTGGAGTAATAGACCTTGCCATCGAAGAGCCAGGAAATCTTGTTCGGCAGCCAGAGCACTGCATATGTGTGATACGCATTTGAGACATCATCCGGTGCAAATGTTGTATAAGTTTTAGCTGCACCTCCGGAGTAACCCGGGCCATGCGCAGTACCAAGGACGCTCACAGGGTTATTTCCTTGAGTCTCAATGATGTCAATCTCGCCGCAATTTGGCCATGCGGTCTTATTTAATAGATTCGTTCCAAGTAACCAAAAGGCCGGCCAGGTGCCGCCGCCAGGAGCCATCTTCATTTTTGCTTCAATCAGCCCATATTGGAATGAGACCTTCTTGGCGGTATCAATCTTTCCGCTATACCAATCACACGGACCGTAATAGCAAAGTGGTTGATCGCTTTCAGGTGGACGTGATGCAGTAATAGCTAATCCACCTGTTGATCCACCGGTAAGCGCAATCGAACTCTTCGTATAAAGCTCCCGCTCACCATTTCCCCAGCCAGGCAAGTTCTGTGCAGAACCATCTCCGAGGACGACATTCCAATTCTTTGCGTTCGGAGTACCGCCGGCGCTTCCTTTGAAATTTTCAGACCAGAGTAACTTTGTCTTTGCTGGTGCTGCTGCAACAGAGAGTTGAGCCGGGACCACAAAACCTATGATCGATAATGTCGCCAGGAGCGCGATACTTCTCTTCACGTGGCGGTCTCCTTTGATTGGCTCTTGCTATTTTTGGGATGTGCGGTTTAATTGTCCATGAAACCGCTTTCACGATGAACCCTACTAGGGCTGGTGAGGCTCGTCAACGACTATTTAATCAGGGGGCAAGGCCGATGAGAAGAGCAAAATTTGGAAAGTCTTGGGTTATTGGCGCAGCGTTATTTGCACTTCTTGGTGGCGTTATCGCACCAGGCAGCCACGCCGCCTCTCCAATCACCGTATCTATTTGGACTTACGGAAACGTGATTGATCCCGCCCTTATTGCTCAGTATCAGAAGCTTCACCCTTCAATTAAAATCGTGGCAAAGAAAAGTGACCTCGATGGCAACGCTCAAGCTCTCCGGTACGCACTTCCCTCTTCTGCTGTGCCAGATATCGCCGCAGTCGAGATTTCATACATGGGTGAATTTAGAAACTACACCCAGTACCTCACAGATCTTTCTACCTTAACTCCCAGTTCCACCACTATCAAGGATCAATTCCTCGGCTGGCGTTGGAATGGAATGGTTGCTGATACTGGTCAGGTACTCGGCATTCCGACCGATGTCGGTGGGCTAGCTGTCGCTTACCGGGTTGACCTCTTTAAGAAAGCAGGGCTCCCTACTGACCCAGCAGCTGTCTCTGCTCTTTGGCCAACATGGGATAAATTCATTGCGACGGGCAAGCAATATGTTGCAAAGCAGAAGGGTAAAGCTTTCATTGACATTGCCCAAACAATTTATACCGCGGTTGTTAATCAAGGTGCGCAAAAGTATTACGACAATTCCGGTAACTTGATTTACAGCAATAATCCAAATATTCAATCCGCATTTAATTACACCGCCGCTGCAAGTCAGGCAATTCTAGGAACGAATGTTGCTCAATACTCACCTGATTGGAACGTAGGGCTGAATAAGGGTCTATACGCAACAGTTCTTGCTCCAGCATGGATGCTTCAATACATCAAGCAGTACGCACCGAAGACAACTGGTCTATGGAACGTTGCAACGCTTCCTGGAAGCGCAGGAAACCAAGGTGGTAGCGCGCTCACAATTCCAACACATGCCGCACACACTCAAGAGGCGTGGGACTTCATTCGTTGGTACACAGCCGCAGCGCAACAAAAGTACGAATTCGTACATAACCTCACCTTCCCAACGGTTACATCTCTCTACACAGATCCAGCTGTGGGTGGACTTAAGGATAAGTTCTTCAATAACGCTCCGATTGGAAAGATCTACTCTTCCAGCGTAAATGCAGTCCAACCTTTCCAACTTGGAAAGAAGGACCGCCTCATCGATAGCACCATCGGTCAAGCACTCTCACGCGTCCAACTTGGTAAGCAATTGCCACAAGCTGCATGGACGCAAGCAATGAGCGATATCAAGCGCGCAATTAACTAACTGATAGGCACTGACCCGATGAGCAGAACGAAGCGTGCAGTAGCACCTAAGAACAAGGGTGATAGATGGGGGCTGGCATACGTCTCCCCCTTCTTCATCATCTTTGGAATTTTTGGGCTACTTCCAATCCTCTTTACTGTTTACGTTTCGTTCTTTCACTGGGATCCACTTGCAGGCCACAATTTCATCGGTCTTGATAACTTTCGGAACCTCTTCACAGATCCCTATTTCTACAGAGCGGTGCGCAACACTTTCTCGATCTTTCTCTTCTCCTTCCTTCCTCAAACAATTCTCGCGCTGCTGTTGGCCAACTTTCTTGCCAATCCGGCTCTCCGATTCAAAGTCTTCTGGCGAACCATTCTGCTTGTCCCGTGGGTGACATCAATTCTCTCGGTTGCAATTATCTTCTCCGAACTCTTTGGTCAGAACTACGGCATGGTCAACGTAGCTATGCATTACCTTGGGCTCTCCCATATTGGAATACATAACGTCAATTGGGTTGGCCAAACAATCCCAAGCCATATCGCGATTGCCTGCATGATTATTTATCGCAATCTTGGATACGCAAGCCTCATTTATCTCTCTTCTATGCTCTCTATCCCACGCGATTTGTACGAATCTGCTTCACTTGATGGTGCCTCTAAGTGGCAGCAATTCCGGTATGTCACCATTCCTCAATTAAAGAACACCCTGACATTCATGCTCATCGTCGGGACTATTGGAGGATTGCAGACCTTCTTGGAACCTCTTACCTATGGCGGTGTGCAGGGTGGCGATAGTCGTCAGTTCTCCACTCTCGCTCTCTATCTTTACGAGCAGATCATTCAAAATAATAAGCTTGGGTATGCGGCAGCCATTGGAGTCGCAATCACACTACTAACAATCGTTATCTCTGGTGTCAACTTCTTAGTGACACGAAAAATCTCAGGAAGTGATTCATAGCAATGAGCCCACTCCTAGAATGGTTTACCGGTCCTCGGACTGATAAGAAGAAGCGAAAGGTTTCACGCTTTTCCTATCTGGCCCTGGCTATCTTCGCCTTTCTCTCTATCTTTCCGCTTTATTGGCTCTTCGTTGTTGCCTCCAATAGCAACGCGGAGATTTCCAAGATTCCGCCATCATTGGTTCCAGGACCAAATTTCTTCAAAGAGCTAAAAGCGGTTTATGCCGCAGTCCCGCTCACAAATGCTCTAGTTAATACTGCTCTTATCGCCCTTGTAGTTGCCGCATCTCAAGTCTTCTTCTGCACCATGGCTGGCTATGCCTACGCGAAGTTAGCATTTCCTGGGAAGCGTGCCTCACTCGTTGTAATCATCGGCACCATGATGCTTCCGGCTCAACTGGGAATCGTTGTCTTGTACATCATGATGGCTGACTTTTTCCATTGGATTAACGACTTCAAGGCAATCGTCATTCCATCCATGATTGGCGCATTTGGAGTCTTCTGGATGCGACAGATCATCGATGCCCAGATACCAAATGAACTCTTAGAAGCAGCGAAGATTGATGGTGGAACGAATTTCCGCATCTACCGAAGTGTCGTGGTGCCCATTATCGCCCCAAGCGCCTTGGTGCTCGGTCTCTTCTCTTTCCTTGGCACATGGAATGACTTCTTGTGGCCAAGCCTGGTCTTAAATTCTCCGAAGCGATTTACTATTCAAGTAGCCGTAAATCAACTAAATGGTACCTACACTGTCGATTACGCTCTCAAAATGTGTGGCGCTTTCATGGCTACCTTGCCACTACTTATTTTATTCATCTTCGTTGGTCGTCGGTTAGTCTCGGGAATCATGGATGGAGCGGTTAAAGGATGAGTCAAGATTTCCTCTGGGGTGCAGCAACATCCAGTTATCAGATCGAAGGCGCAGTAAATCAAGGAAATCGTGGAGTCAGCATCTGGGATACCTTTGCGAAGACACCCGGCAAGGTCAAAGACGGCGATAACGGAGATGTAGCGATTGATCACTTTAATCGCATTGAAGAAGATGTAAAGATGATGAGCGATCTTGGTATTAACTCATATCGCTTTTCCCTTGCCTGGCCTCGCCTCTTTCCAAATTCCGGAGAGGTGCTTGAGCATCAAGGTATTGATTTTTATAACCGACTGATCAACCTACTTATTGATAACCATATCGAACCGGTCATCACTCTCTATCACTGGGATCTGCCTCAGTATTTAGAGGATGCTGGTGGCTGGGCTAACCGCCAAACCGCCTTCGCCTTTGAAAAGTACGCGCGCGTCTGCGCCGAGCACTTTGGTGATCGCGTCACACAGTGGTCAACCCTTAATGAACCATGGTGCACAAGCTTTCTCGGGTATTACCTTGGAATTCACGCGCCTGGTGTGAAAAACGCAGAAAAAGCAATCGCTGCGGCTCACCACACTGCACTAGCTCATGGTCTGGGAACTCGGGCGATCAAGGAAATCCAACCAGATGCCAAAGTGGGTATTACTCTCAATATGACCACACTGCACACGGATTCAACCGACCCAGAGGTTAAAGAGATTTATGAACTGGTGGATGCAAACCAGAATCGTTGGTGGCTTGATGCACTCACAACCGGAAAATACCCAGCGAACCTGGCTGCTGAGTATGGAAGTCTGCTCTCGCAATTTATACAGCCTGGCGATGAGTTCATCTTGAAAGTTGATCCCGATTTTATTGGGATCAACTACTACACGGATGGATTCGTGGGTAAAGCCCGCACTACAGATGTCTCAATGGATCTTCATAGCCCCTATCCCATCAAGCGTGTAGCAAATACTGAGTTGCCGGCAAAGTACTTCAACAGCCGAACTGATTTTGATTGGCCAGTCACACCGGATGGACTTCGCTTGCTTTTGGAGCGAATTCACCGCGACTGGCCAACCATCTCATGCCTATATATCCATGAAAATGGAGCTGCATACAACGATGGCCCTAATGCGGAGGGCGTAGTTGAAGATCATCGTCGCGTCGACTATCTAAATGCGCACATCAAGAGCGTTCAAGAGGCAATTGAGAAGGGTGTGCCAGTTCAGGGCTACTTTGCCTGGTCGCTCTTTGATAATTTTGAGTGGGCCGAGGGCTACTCCAAGCGTTTTGGGCTTATTTACGTAGATTTTGAATCCCAAGAGAGAATTCCTAAACTTAGCTACCACAGGTACAGAGAGATTATCCTTAACAATCAATCACTCTGAACCCCTAGCTGACTGTAGGTGATTCAATGAAATACACCATTGAAGAGGTGGCAGCTAAGGCTGGCGTAAGTAAGGCAACTGTCTCTCGCGTGATGAATGGCACTGCCTCGGTAACAGAAGAGACGCGAACTAAAGTTGAAGCAATCATCAAGAAACTCAATTACGAACCGAATCTTAATGCTCGAAAGTTGGCTGGCGGAAGTGGCGGTTCACTCGCCCTCGTGTTAGAAGAATCTAGTGATGAGTTCTTCTCCAATCCCTTTTGGAAGTTAGTTGTCGACGGATTTATCTCATATGCCGCCTCCCATAACCAACACCCCGTTCTTTTTTTTCATGCGAAGAGCGAACCCGATAACGATTTAGTTAAAGCACTTATCCGCGGAAACTACGATGCAATCGCAATCTTTGGGTGGCACCATGACATTAAAGTCCTGGAGAAGTTAGTTCCAAAGCAGATGCGAATTGTCTTCGGCGGCCGCCAAGGTGAGTCTTCACGCTTCACCTATGTTGGTGTTGATAACGTCATCGGCGGTGAGATCGCTACACAACATCTCATCGAACAGGGGTGTAGGAATATTCTCCATATTTCTGGTGACCTCACTGTTGAATCTTCACGCGAGCGCCTGCAAGGATATAGAAATGCTCATAAACGGGCAGGCCTTAAGGTAAAGGAACGGAATATTATCGAGGGCGATTACTCTCGTGAGACTGCTCAACGAGTACTCACCAAATACCTCAACAAGTATGATGATTTGGATGGCCTCTTCGCAGCAAATGACCTGACCGGACTTGGAGCTATGGAAACCCTACAAGAGATGGGCTACGGAATTCCTGCCGATGTCAGGGTTGTTGGTTTTGATGGCACCGACCTCTCAAAGACGAGTAAGCCGCCACTTTCAACTGTTGCGCAACCCTCTCGTATGTTGGGTAGCGAGGTAGCCCGTCAATTGATGCTGCCTAGTAATGAGCGCCTTGTGAATGTCAGCTTGCCACTCGAACTTATCGTCCGAGAATCCTCACGGTCCTCATGACGCACTACGAATTGCTCTGGAGTGAGAACTTCGACGCCACTGAAGATTCACGACCTGATCCAAATATCTGGAACTTCGATTTGGGTGATGGAACTGAGGCAGGAATCCCGGGCTGGGGTAACCAAGAGAAGGAGTTCTACACGCGTGATCAGGCGCGCGTTGCTAATGGGCTAACGCTGACGGCCGAACGGACTGATCACGCCACCGCACCAGCTGCCTACTATGGCCGGGCTGAGTGGGTGAGCAGCAAGATTCATACTGCTGATAAGGTGAATTTCCGTTACGGGCGGTTTGACTTCGATGCGCAGGCACCCATTGGTGGCGGGAGTTGGCCCGCCATTTGGATGCTTGGCGCAAATCTCAAAGATGTGACCTGGCCGCACTGTGGTGAGATTGATATCTTTGAAGGTGCTGGCAACCGACCAACTGAGATCAGAGGAACGCTGCATGGCCCCGAATATTGCGGAAATGATGGCATCACCGGGGCAATTCAAGCCGAAAAGCCACTTTCCTCTGAGCGTCATACGTACTCCATCGAATGGCTTCCGGAGTGGATAGCGTGGATTGTTGATGGCAAGGAGTACTTCAGAATTACTAAGCGCCAGGTCATCAAAGATGGAAAGCAGTGGCCCTTCGATCAACCTTTCTACCTCATTCTCAATTTGGCCATGGGTGGTTGGTTTGCTGGCGATGTTGTGGATGGCTACGACTCTTGCGCCTTCATTATTCACTCTATCCATCACTACTCTATTGATGGAGTTGGCGAAAAAATCTGAACTACTCTTCTCAAATGCGTCGATCCACACTTAGAGTTCTATTGCTTCCTCCGGAAAGAGCGCGATTAAGCGACGCGTTCCTTAAGGTTGAGTGCAGAGATGAATGCCTCGACAACTTCAGCCTTGCTCCACGGTGTTGGCGCTTGGGTAATAAAGTAATCTTCAAGAGCAATATCCGCCAAGTTATCAATATCTGCTTCAACAAAGCCGAGGCTTGAGAGAACTGGGAATTGGAGCTGGGCAAGAATCTTACGAACAGCCTTCACTGCACGTGATCCATCCTTGCTGCCATCATCAGGAACGCCCATCGCATCTGCAACGCGCTCCATCTTTGCTGGAACAACCTTTGCTTCGCGCGTAAGCGTCTCGACAAGAACAAGTCCGATAGTCAGACCATGAGGCACATGCTTCAAGCCACCAATTGCCTGGCCAAGTGAGTGTTCTGCTGTGCAATCTGAAATATTCATTGTTAGACCAGCCATCATCGAACCGGCTGCCATGCCTGCGCGAGCGGCCTTATCGTTGCCGTCCTTAAATGCAGCAACAATTGCAGGCGTCATCATGCGAATTGCCTCATAGCCAATCGCATCACCAACGGGAGTGCTGCACTTTGCAATGATGCCGGCGATTGCTTGAGCAAGCGCATCGATTCCGGTGTTTGCTGACATTGATGGTGGCATTGAATAGGTAAGTACTGGATCAACAATCGCGACCTGTGCGCGGAGAAGTCCGTTTGCGATTCCCGCCTTACGGCCAGCTTCAGGGTCAGATATAACTGAGCCACCTGAAACTTCAGATCCGGTTCCTGCAGATGTTGGCATCGCAATCAGCGCAACAGTTGGATTTGGATAAGCAGGCTTCTTCTCCTGGAATTCGCGGAATGTTATGCCGAGTTGTGAACAGAGTCGCGCAGCCTTTGCGGTATCAATAACAGAACCACCACCCAGTGCGACGAGTGCAGTTGCACCTGACGCTGTGAGTGCAGCGGTTGCGTTATCAACCATCTCAATTGTTGGTTCGCCGGCAGGCTTTTCAAATGTTGTGACTGTGAGACCCGCTGTCGCAACGAGGTTATCGATGCATGCCTTCGCTGCTGGGTTGAACTTCTCGATGCCTTCATCGACCATAAGGAAGACCTTTGTCGCACCAAGCTCAGCAAGTTCGGCAGGAAGGCTAAGGGCGCGGCCCTCGCCGAAGCGAATCTTTACAGGGAGGTGATTGTTAAATGCATCGATATTTTCCACTTTAACTCCTATATATCTAGTAAAGAATTCTCTTGGACGCTGCGTTAAGGGTACTACGGGGGTTGAGGGCTGAGAAGGGCTTACAGCCCGTTTGTCGCAATCACACCTGCGTACCAGTGAGCGGAGTTCTTCAACGTCCTCTTCTGGCTCTCGTAATCGACATGGATAATTCCAAAACGCTTGGAGTAGCCCAGAGACCATTCGAAGTTATCCATCAGCGACCATTCATAATAACCAACGACATTGACGCCGCTAGAAATCGCAAAATGAACTGCCTCTAGGTGCTGCTGAAGGTATTCGATTCTCCGCACATCTTCGATAACGCCATCCGCATTCGGTCCATCACTATATGCGACGCCATTCTCCGCGATGTAGATCGGTGGCAATTTCTCACCATACTGCTTAGTCCAACGGATCAAGAGGTTGGAGAGGCCTGATGGGGTAATCGGCCAACCCATATCGGTCAACGGGCCTTCAGGCATCGTGTCGATCTGGAGACCTAGAAGCGCGGAGTTATCAAATGCAACCGGATTTGAAATATCTGCAACGCCAACGCGGGTATCAAAGTAATAATTAAATGCGATGAAATCATTCTTGAACTGCGCGATCTCCATGTCTCCATCAAGAATTGCAGATTCGAATTCGCTTCCGAACTCTGAGTGCAGAATCTCTGGATACTTGCCTTCAAAGATCGCGCTCATCCACCATCGATTTTGCGCTGCATCCAAAATATCGGAGGCTCGTGAGAGAACTGGATTAGATGAATCGTCACTCGGATAGTTCGCTTGATTCAACACTGGACCGACAAGAATGGAAGGGTTAACTTCCTTCACGCGCTTTGCTGCAACACCATGTGCAACAACGGTGTGGTGTGCAACGATAAATGCTGCGCTGCGATCTTTGATTCCAGGTGCATGGACTCCAAGTCCATGGCCGAGCCAGGCAACGCACCAAGGTTCGTTGACGGTTGCGATCTTCTTGATTCGATCACCGAAGTGCTCTGCAACAGCTGCTGCATACTCACCAAAAGCTGTGATCGTCTCGCGGTTCTGCCAACCACCCTTATCTTGCAGAGCCTGAGGTAGATCCCAGTGGTAGAGAGTGACGAGAGGTTCGATACCTGCTTCAAGCAAACCATTAACTAATTTGTCATAAAAGGCGAAGCCGCGTTCTTCGCGTCTGGCATCGCCATCTGGAAAGAGGCGTGACCAAGAGATAGAGAAGCGATATCCCTTGAGACCAAGTGATTTCATATTTGCAATATCTTCTTCCCAGCGATGGTAATGATCGCATGCGATTGCACCGTTCTCGTGGTTCAGTACATTG
>CANGCW010000007.1 GCA_947452525.1 Actinomycetota bacterium | reverse complement strand
GAGTTAAATACTCTGATCGTCTGGGAAATTTCAGCGACCGGTGCGCTTCTCAATACTTTTCAAACGTCAGCAACTGGCGTTATCTACCCACACTCCATCGTGGAGAGCGCCTCCGGATTCACTATCGCAGGTGAAGATTTTAATACAACAATCACTAGCGCCGGAGTATTTTCTCCGTTAAAGATTGTTACATATAAAGCTGCAACGCCAGCGAAGCTGCTCTCCTTCAAAGGAACGACTTACTCCTGGCGTATCTACACGGGTAAAGGTCCGCTCATTGGAATCCCAACATTTAAGCCTAAGAGCGCACAAACCATTTATTATAAAGTGCTTAATAGCAACACAACGGTAAAGGCTGCGTATCAGCTATCGCCAGCGCCACTATTTGCGCGCTATCAACTCAATGTTGGCATTGCACTCATCTCCGAGAGTGCGAACGGTTTTGCGCTAAGCCTGCTTAAATAGCGAGAGCTTTCCATTCGCACCAACAAGTGCGTATGAGACCTTATTTAAGGTGATCCACTGAACGCTCTGCAACAGACTAAATTCCGCTGTGGATACGAGTGAGATCTTTCGGTCTGCAGTATTAATCACGCAGAGGCGAGCATCGCAGCCAAAGAGAATTTTCTTTCCATTCGTTGCAATCGGTGCACTCGGTACTCCGTACCGCTCTGTTGTTGATGCGCCTAATGACGCTTGCTGCGTGACAGAAGTCCATCGAACTTGATCTGCTGCTGGCACTGTGAGCCCGGTAGAGGCGAGCCATGATGCGTTGATGCCCGATCCAGCGACGGAAAGTGCGAGGTCATAGCCAGCGATTGTTGCAGTTGCACCCGTGCGATCTGGCGTTGTGTAGAGCCAATCTTCTGGATATGCGGTATCGCGAACAGCCTGACGAATCTCACCTTGGATGGCGGCCTTATCTTGGTTCACTTTAAGAACAGAGTCATAGAGCAAGTAGACGGTCTTGCCAATTGCAGTCGCCTTCACGTGGAAACCGACATCGCCGGTTGTGCGGCCATCTGTATTGCGGTCGCCATCTACCTCTTCGTAGTGCCATGTTCCTGCGCTACGAACCGCACCGAGCAGGATTCCCTGGCTCTCATCGCGATAGAAGACTTGGAGCCCTGCCGGAGTAGATACACAAGCACTTGAGACGCTGACATCACTTGCAGTACGAACTCGGGCAAGTTCCTTGTAATCCTGTACTGCAGCTCCGTTGCCATCGACGATATCGAAGGCCCACTTCTTACCGTTGTAAGAGGCGTAGCGGAGATCCTTATCAGTTAAATCAGCGTAGAAGAGATTCAATACCTGCTTTGAGCCCGTACCAGTGGTGCAGAGCGAGATGTATCCGCTGACATCATTTGATGTGCGACCACCAGAGCCACCATTCCCATCAACAGTAGAGATGTTCCACTTCTTTCCGTTGAAGGTCGCAACTTTGAGCGATCCATCTTTCGAATCAGAGTAAGCAATCAATGGAGCACCTTGAAAGGAAGTGACAGCTAAGTTCTTAGCATCGGCTGTGCCATCAACAGTTGTTCGGATCCAGGAGGCTTGAGGTACAACCGCATTAGTGGTCGCTGCCTCTGATGAGCCAACTCGATTTGTTGCGGTAATCGTAAATGAGTAATTCTGGCCATTCTTTAGGCCAGTAACGGTGACTGGGCTTGAATCACTTTGGAAGATGGCACCAGTCTGATTCACCTTCACGGTATATGAACTCACTTGTGCGGTTCGATAATTTACGGGTGGATCAAAGGTAATAATTGCTGACTTATCTCCAACAAGAGCGCGAACATTTCGTGGGACGTTTGGTGCAGCCGTTACAACACCTGCAGGGGGCTTCTCACGGAGATCCTGCAACATCGCAAGTAAGAGCGATCCTGGTAGGTGATAGACCTCGCCGGTAGCAAGATTCGGCGTCATAACCGCGTTCTCACCTGATGAAGAGAATGAGCGCTCATCGAGGTGGCTTATGGAAGATCCCGCTTCATACGGGTTAGGCGTATATAAAACAGGCTTCACACCGTTATTTGCTGCAATGCCATTTCTTCCAGACCAGACGAGAACGTTGGTCAGCGCATCGCCGAGTTCCTTTGACGGTGAATCGAGATCCATGAGGCGTCGACCATCAGGAAGTTGGGCATATGCATCGTATGGAGTTGGTTGATCGATTGCACCATACCCAAAGGCGGAGTCGTAATTATTATTAGAGAGGAAGCCGAGTCCATGGCCAAGTTCATGGAGAAGAATGGATTCGAGATCGTAGGCATCCGCCGGACAGTTTCCATCGGTACCAAGATAGAAGCTCGTCGCCATCACAGAGTTGATATTGATTTGAATCTCTGGGTTCTTCGTGTCGAGATCTTTCCCAGCGAGTGCATTTGCAAGAGCAGATGCGTAGTAGAGGTCTCGATCTGGTGCACCGCTGAAATTGCGGAAGAACTTCACCGGAGTCGCCGATGCAAGAACGGAGGTTGAGGCCTGGCGTGAATAGATTGCAGAGATTGTTACCGGAACTGATGATTTCCAATTAGCTGCCCAGATATCGACCGCTGCCTGAATAGCGGGCTTCTCATCTTCAGGCATATTTGTGTAGACGATGTTCATCTGGCTCGCCTTTTCAAGGTGAGCAGCAGGAAGAACAGGGGAGCGGGTTACAGATGCTGTGGTGTGGCCAGCTGCATACTCATTGACCCAGCCAGCTGGAATCCATTGGACGCTCTCAGCCTGCGCGGGAGAGAGTGGAATGAGGGCTGAACCTAAGAGTATGAGTGAGATAACCCGACGAAGCGCTCGCATAAGGTGAAAGGGTAGTGCCCACGAGAGCCCAACGAGTAGCCTTCTCGAACTGGAACGATAAGTCTCAGTAACTATTGAGAAAGGCCCGATTCGTGGAAACGCTACCTGATGTTCTCCTCTACGGGAGAAGTGGATGCCACCTCTGCGATGTGGCGGAAGAGACCCTTCACGAACTGGCAAAGAGCCTGCAATTTAACCTAACCAAGGTGCTTATTGATGGCGACCCCGATCTTGAATATAAGTACGGGGAGCAGATTCCGGTAGTGACGATTAATGGAAAAGTTCACGACTTCTTCCGAGTTGACCCAGAGAGATTTACTGCAGCGATTAAGCGAGAACCTCATCAGCATCAATGATGCGATAGGCATAACCCTGTTCAGCTAAGAAACGCTGACGGTTCTGTGCGAAATCTTGATCTACGGTATCGCGCGCAACAAGTGAGTAGAAACGGGCGCCACGACCATCTGCCTTTGGGCGGAGTACTCGACCGAGGCGTTGTGCCTCCTCTTGCCGTGAACCAAATGTTCCAGAGACTTGAATGGCAATCGTTGCATCAGGTAGATCAATAGAGAAGTTAGCTACCTTCGAAACCACTAAGCATTTAATCTCGCCAGAGCGGTAGAGGTTGAAGAGTTCTTCGCGCTCCTTCAGTGGGGTATCTCCCTTGATGATGGGGACACCGAGCGCTTCGGAGAGAGCGTCGAGTTGATCGATGTATTGGCCGATGATCAGTACTTGTTCATCCGCATGCTTCTTAGCAAGGGCAATCGCAACATTCTTCTTGGTCTCTGTCGTCGAGCAGAAGCGGTAACGCTCTTCGACTTCGGCAGTTGCATATTCGAGGCGCTCTGCATCAGTCAAAGTAATACGAACTTCTACGCAATCAGCAGGTGCGATATAGCCCTGCGACTCAATCTCCTTCCACGGGACATCGAAGCGCTTTGGTCCGATGAGTGAGAAGACCTCACCCTCCATTCCATCTTCACGGACAAGCGTTGCAGTAAGTCCTAGGCGTCGGCGAGATTGGATATCAGCGGTGAATCTAAAGATCGGCGCAGGAAGTAGATGCACCTCATCATAAATAATCAGACCCCAGTCGATAGCATCGAAGAGCTCGAGGTGGGCGTAGATACCTTTGCGCTTTGTTGTAAGTACTTGGTAGGTCGCAATTGTTACTGGACGAATCTCTTTACGTGAGCCTGAGTACTCACCGATTTCATCCTCATGAAGTGATGTTCTGCGGAGGAGTTCATCTCGCCACTGTCTCGCAGCGACGGTATTCGTTACCAGAATGAGAGTCGTTGCCTTTGCGTGGGCCATCGCTGCAGCACCAACGATTGTCTTTCCGGCACCACAGGGAAGTACAACAACGCCAGAGCCACCATGCCAGAAACCCTCAGCTGCCAGTTCCTGATACTTACGGATATTCCAACCATCTTGCTTAAGGTCAATGTGATGAGCCTGGCCATCAACGTAACCCGCGAAATCTTCTGCCGGCCAGCCGAGCTTCAGTAGCGCCTGCTTTAAGAAGCCACGTTGACCAGGGTGAACGATGATCGTCTCTTCATCGATCTGCATGCCGAGCATTGGAGCGACTTTCTTGCCGCGTGTCACTTCACGTAAAACTGCGGCATCGCTTGAGACGAGCGTCAGTCCGTGGACAGGATGAGACTCAAGGCGAAGACGACCGTAACGAGACATCGTGTCCGAGATATCGAGAAGAAGTGCATGTGGCACTGCAAAGCGCGAGTACTTCAAGAGTTGGTCGATAACATGCTCTGCATCGAGTCCTGCAGCGCGCGCATTCCATAGACCGAGTGAAGTTAAGCGGTAGGTATGGATGTGTTCTGGTGACTTCTCAAGTTCAGCGAACGAGGCGATGGCACGGCGGCACTCATTCGACGCTGGATGATCAATGTCGAGGAGGAGGGTCTTATCGCTCTGAACAATCAGTGGACCATCGGTCACATTAATTCCTTAATAAATCTGCTGAGAAGCTCGATGCGTTCGATAACGCTCGAGGTAAGAATATGTTCGTGCGGAGCGTGGGCTCCGTCACCGATTGCGCCAAGGCCATCGAGAACGCGCGCGCCAGCAGCGGCAGCAAAGTTTCCATCGCTCGCGCCACCGACAGAGGCGCTACCAATGGGGCCTACGCCTATCTCTGTGGCAACTCGTTCAAATATCTCGTAAAGCTCTGATGTTGAGTCAACCTGCCATGGCGGTCTATTTATTCCCCCAGTTACAGAAATCGTCGCCTCCGGGTGTAGCGGCTTCATCTTCTTGAGTTCGCTCTCAACTCTCACCATCTCAGCGTGAAGGAATGATCGACTATCAATATCGAGAACTGCCTCGGCCGGTACAGTGTTCGTGGTTGTGCCGGAGTGAAGTGTTGTTGGTACAACGGTCGTTCCAAATTCAGGAACTTCGAGTGCTGCAAGTTGAGCGACGATATGAGCAATCTCAACAGTTGCGTTGATGCCCTTCTCTGGCTCGAGCCCTGCATGCGATGCACGACCGAGTACCTTGATCTGGTACATCGAAGTGCCCTTACGGCCAATCTTTACCTTGCCATTAAGCGACGCTTCAAGGACAAGAACTGCCTGCACCGTGGCGCTACGTTCCTTAATAAATTCACGGGTCGTCTGACTGCCAGTCTCTTCATCCGTTGTAATGGCAATTGCAACGCTCTCATGTGCGCCTTCAATCGCGGCAACGGCATAAATCGCTTGGAGAATTCCAGCCTTCATATCGAAGATGCCAGGTCCGAAGACCTTCTCTCCCTCTTCGCGCCAGAGCGGAAGGTAGGAACCATGCGGCCAGACGGTATCGATATGAGCGAGTACGAGAACCTTTGGGTCGCGAGCGCCCCACCAGAGAATTGGTCGTCCACCCTGCTCGATAAATTCAGGGGCGATTGTTAAGTGGCGTTGAATGATTTCCGATGTCGCATCGAGCGCATTACGGCATGCAGCGAGATCTTCAGTGGGAGATTCAATCTCAACGAGGGTGCGGAGCTCCGAAAGGAAGGTCTCAAGATTCGCCATAGCCTTATTCTGCCTTATTCCGCACGGGCTACTCCGGTAATTCTAGGAATCCTAAAGGTCGTGACTTCGCCTGTTGCGTGATCTCGCGCGTGGAGGGTGCCGAGTGAGATGGTGAGTGGATCGATGACTCTATTCGAGACGCCGCCATTGGTATCAGCGTAGCCAATCGTGAGCGTTGTCCCATCCTCAATATATTGATGGAGAAGCTCGAGGGTCTCATTCGCAGTTGTACGTGGAATATCGCGGCTCTTATGTGAGGTCGCCTTCTCTCCTGCACGGATTGCTCGAACAGCCGCGGTGATGACTGCTGCGACAGGTTCATTGAAATCATTGAGAGTGCGTGGTGGCTTTGGCCTGCTCTTCGCTCGACGAATTGTTGGAGCTGAAAGGAGAATTCCGGTTGCATTCTCAAGCGCTGGAAGGTAACCAGCTTCGCGCAGTGAGGCAACGAGGAGCGTTGGCTCTACTTCACTGACAAGAACTTGTGGAGCAATTTTGCGGAGTGCAACTTCTTCCAACTTCTTATCCACGAGGATATGTGCGATCACAGATTCATCTTCACAGCGAATGTAAGAGATCGCACGACCGATTCGTAATTTTCCATGCCGACGAGCAGTGTCATTAACTAAGTACTCGAGTGGTTGTGGGACCGGAGTCTTAGAGGTCTTCTTGAGGAATTCAAGGATGTTCTCGCCGGTGTGGCCATGATCGAGGCCGCGACGGATGGAACTCTCGGAGAAGCGATAGACGGTTGCGCCCCCACGGCTCTCGATATCGGCGATGGTGCCCATAAGGCTTGCAATCTCTAGCGTTAATGGTCCAGGAGCGATCGCACTGTTATCAGCTTGAAGAAGGATGTGCTCAACCGGCTTAGGGAGTGCGGCATCTACCTTTGTATTTTCACCACTGAGAAGCGCGAGACCGAATGGCGAGAGCGCGCCTTGTCCAGTAATTCCAAGCCACTCCGCTTCACGAAGTGACCATTGGAGATATTCGCGTTGTGAACGAATTGGGAAGTGCCACGTCAGGTAAGCATGGAGCGAATCTAACTCTGGATCCAGGTTTGCATTCTCGGTAAGTGCTTTAAGAGCACCCTCTTTAATCGTTGTAATCGCAGGACGATCAAGTTCTGGTCCGAGTGGAGATAACTTTGGCTCCGCCTTTCCTGCAAGGCCTGGGACACGAGATGTAATTAACCAGAGGGAGGCGAGGCTCTCCCAACGCTCTTGCGCACTCTTGCCTAGCCAGATATCAAATGCATGCGTTGGCAGGATGGAGTCATCAGTATCTATAACGATTAGGCCAGAGATGTAGAGCAACTCTGCAATGAAAGATGCACAAGCCTCATCCACACCAAGATGTTCTGCAGTGCGCTTGAGGTCGCGGACACCGAGGCCACCGGATTTCAGCGCTGTAGGTGGTTCGTCAGACCAGTTATGTGCAAGCTCTTCACACCAACGTAGAACGGTAGAGATATTTGCAATAGCAGCAGCCTCTACATCTTTCGCTTTACGCGCAGCACCCGAGATGGCGGGCGCGACTTGTTCGATTGATTGGAGCGCTTTGCCACCGCGAAGAGCAATGGCAACTTCACGAGGAAGTGCAACGCTCTGGTCGTTCGGTGTAATGAGAAAGTTATTCTCAATCAACCATGTGACGGCCTTATTCGCTTTCTTTACATCGATGGAGCCGATGGGTGGACCCCATAAGAAGCGTTCGAGAATCGCCTTTGCATCTGGTGCTTTATCGAGTAAATCACTATCAAATGGTTTTTTGGAAGATGGTCCAAGCCCCGCAGGCCATTCGCCAACGAGCGTGCGTAGGTTTGCTGGGATGCGATATTTCTGTCCATCCTTATACATCAACGCCCGCGCATGAAGTCCATCGAGAACCTTCTTCGCATCCTTCGCGGTAAGGCTCATGATCTCCATGGCCGAGAATGGCTCAGAGAGTGAGCATGCAACGGTAAGAACATCTAACTGCCACTTATTGAGAGCATCGCGAGCACGCATCAGGCTTGGCATGGAGTTACACCGTGCTGCCAGTGCAGCCATATCTGAAGGCAGTGGCGAGATGACATCTGGGCGAAGAGAAAAGAGCGCAGCTATCTCTTCATCGTTACGAGAGCGTAATTCATCTGCAAGTGAGATAGACATAAGTGGGCAATTTTACCGATGAATTGAGGTGGGCAACTACCACTCTGCCGAAGTGCTTACGAGGACTTCTTTCTCCTCATACGTGGGTTGAGGGCAGTAAAGAGCTCAGCGAGCGAGGCGATGATGGGAGTGCTGATCTTCTGAAGGAGGTTTCTCCGCCTAAAGTCGCGGATCGGCCAATGCTCAATCGCAGCCTTTGCATAGAGCAGTGCATCTGGATTGATCGCGCTCGGCTTTCCAACCGCCTCAAGGAGAGGAATATCGTGGTGGCTATCTGAGTAAGCGTATGAAGAGGAGAGATCAAAACCATTCTTCTCTGCTAACTCGCCAATCGCACGCGCCTTCTCTTTACCGTGGAGAAGTTTTCCGCTCAGACGTCCTGTGTACTTGCCACCCTCTGTCTCAGCGATTGTTCCGAGTGCTCCAGTAAAACCAAGTCGCTCAGCGATCAGAGTTGCTAACTCAATCGGCGTCGCAGTTACGAGCCAGACCTCTTCATCGTTTGCCATGTGGTTGTTAGCAAGATCGATGGTGCCGGTCCAGAGTCGTTGCGAGACATACTTGTTATAGACATCAGTTCCAAGCGCTTTGATCTCTTCAACATCATGGCCCTTGATAAATTCGCAGGCAGCGTTCTGAATACGGGCAATCTCTTCTGGATTCTCTCGACCAGTCAATTGGTATCGGGCGTTGGCAAAGATAAAGGAGACGATGTCGCGGCGGTTGAAGAAGCCACGCTTGTACATGCCTCTACTGAGGAGGAAGAGCGAGGAGCCCTTCATCAAAGTATTATCTACATCAAAGAAGGCCGCACGCTTAGTGCTGGGAGCCATATGAGAAGAGTAGCGAAATCGTTGCCCCCACTCTCCTTTATGATTGCGCTATGTCTAAACCCGCTCAGACCATTCACTTCCTGCGGCATGGCGAGGTCCATAACCCCGAGAAGATCCTCTACGGATTACAGCCTGGATGGCACCTTTCAGAGCGTGGCTTTGCAATGGCAGGCGTCGTCGCGGAGTGGTCGAAAGATCTCGATCTTGGCGTTGTTGTTGCATCACCACTGCAACGCGCGCAAGAGACTGCAACGCCAGTTGCAGCGATGCATAACCTTGAAATTGTTACCGATCCTCGATTGATCGAAGCACGAAATATCTTTGAGGGTAAGAAGTTTGAATTTGGAAGTGGCGTACTTCGCCACCCTTCGTCATGGAGACATCTCACTAAGCCATGGGTTCCATCATGGGGCGAGCCATACGAAGAGCAGATTTCACGAATGCTCGCAGGACTCTTTGCGGCGCGCGATCTAGCAGATGGCAAAGATGCGCTCTGCGTTTCGCACCAACTTCCAATCTGGATTCTGCGCAGTGCAGTTGAAGGAAGAAGGTTGATGCACGACCCACGTAAACGTGAGTGCACTCTTGCATCAGTCACCTCATTCCATCTCAATGAAGAGGGAATGATTATTGGAACTTCTTACGCAGAACCAGCGAAAGCGTTGCTCCCCAAGAAATGAGACGCCTCTTTCCTCTCGTTATGGTGCTTGCCCTTACCGCCTGCTCAACAGGTGGAGTATCAAAGTCGAGCGAGAACTCCTTTGTGGCCGGAAGCGGTTCTGCAACGCTCGTGAAGGAAGCGGATCGCAAGCCTGCACCGGAACTCATTGGACCACTTCTCGATCGAACACTGATCAAGATTCCATTTGGCCAAGTCATTGTTCTCAACGTCTGGGCCTCATGGTGTTCACCATGCCGCGCTGAGGCACCACTTCTTGAAGACTTTGCTACGAAGCTCGCAGGTAAGGTCCAATTTGTAGGCATCAATACGCGCGACAATGTGACCTCGGCAAATGGTTTCGTGAATCGTTTTAAGATTACCTACCCAACAATCGCATCAGATGCTTTGCTCGCTAGCTTTAAGGGTTCGCTGCTTCCCAATGCGATTCCTTCAACGTTGATTATTGATGCAAAGGGTCGAGTTGCTGTTCGAATCTCTGGGGAAGTGACCTTCGCACTCCTTAACCATTACATCACTCTCATCTCAGGAGAGAGTTATTAATGTCTAACGTTGTAGCATCTGGCAATCTCTTTGCAGCGTTGATCGTTGCACTCTTTGCCGGACTCATCTCCTTCTTCTCTCCATGCGTTCTTCCACTCGTGCCCGGATATCTCTCGTATGCAGCAGGTATGACGGATGTGCGAAGCAAGGGAAGAGTCGCGCTCGGTTCGATCCTCTTTATCGCTGGATTCTCCGCGCTCTTCGTTACATATGGTGCTGCTTTCGGATATCTCGGCTCCAAGTTCGATACCCATAGTCGCGCAATCTCTATCGTCTTGGGATCACTCACGATTCTGATGGGCATTCTTTTTATCTTCAACACCAAGTTCTACCGTTCCTTTAAGCCTGCGTGGAAATCACGTGCAGGTCTTGCCGGAGCACCTGTGCTTGGATTTCTCTTCGGTCTTGGTTGGACCCCCTGTATTGGTCCAACACTTGCAACAGTGCTTAAGCTCTCCGCAGATAGCTCTAGTTCAGGTCGCGGAGCACTGCTGAGCTTCGCTTACTGCCTTGGAATTGGCGTTCCACTCTTTCTGATTGGACTCTTCTTCGATCAGTCAAAGAAGTTACGCCGCGCCATCACTCGCCATGGAAATTATGTGACGATTATCGGGGGAGCCTTCCTTATTATTATCGGACTTCTTCAAATCACAGGAGAGTGGAATACCTTGATGAACTCGTTGCGCTCCACCATCTCAGGATTTAGCGTGGCCATCTAATGACCGAGCAGATTGGCACGCGCGCAACACTTCGCTGGTTATGGCGCCAACTCACATCGATGCGCACGGCGATTATGTTATTGCTCTTGCTCGGTGTCGCTTCAATCCCGGGATCGCTCTTTCCGCAGCGAAATCAGAATCCGCTGAAGGTCCGAGATTTTCTCGCGGCACATAAATCCACGGGTAAGATTCTTGAGTCGCTTAAGTTCTTCGATGTTTACTCATCGCCTTGGTTTAGCGCGATTTATATCCTGCTCTTTATCTCACTTATCGGTTGCGTACTTCCGCGCACACTTGAACATATCAAGGCGATCGGCAAGCAGCCTCCACTGACTCCCAAGTTCTTGGATCGCATGGAGGGTTACGAGCAGGTTGGCGGCGATCTCGATAGTGCGCAGGTTTGGTTGAAGAAGAACCGTTTCCGTATTCGTCGTGAAGAGGGTTCGATCTCTGCTGAGAAGGGTTACACCCGTGAGAGTGGAAATCTCCTCTTTCATCTCTCGCTGATTCTTATCCTTGTTGCAGTTGCAATGGGTGGTCTCTTCGGTAGCAAGGGCGAGGCGATTCTCAACGTCGGCGACACCTTTGTGAACACACCAACTTCCTATGACAACCTCTCCTTCGGAAAGTTCCAACGGGAGGGTTCACTCCGTTCATTTGCCCTTCATATTGATGCCTTCAAGGCGACATATGATCCCGCAACGCGCGCACCACTCGATTACAAGTTAACTGTCAGCGCAGCTGAACCAATCGGATCAAAGGCAAAGACGCAGATTATTAAAGTGAATTCGCCACTTACGTATGGATCAACCAAGATCTACCTTCAAGCAAATGGTTATTCACCCGTGGTCACTGTGAGAGATAAGAAGGGGAAGATCACCTTCCAAGGCGCGGTTGAATTCCTACCGCAGGATGCAAACCTCACCTCCATCGGTGCGATCAAAGTTCCTGATATGAATCCGCAGATTGGATTCGTCTCATCATTCCTACCAACTGCTGCGAGAACCGCTCAGCGTGGTGCTTTCTCCTCGTATCCCGATGTTCTCAATCCCCAACTCCTCGTCTCAGTCTGGATGGGAAATCTGGGTTTAGATAACGGAAACCCACAATCTGTCTACCGAGTCGATACTTCACAGATGCGTCGCATCGGCCTCAAGGCGCTCTCACTTCATCAGCTCTATAACTTCGGTGAGGGCAGCATCACATTTGAAGGTTGGGAGCAGTGGGTTAACCTGCAGATCGTTGATGATCCAGGCAAGCTCTATGCACTACTTGGTGGAATCTTGGCAATCCTTGGCCTCATGGCCTCACTCTTTGGAAGACAGCGTCGAATCTGGATTAAACTCCGTGAAGATGGTGAACTGGAGATTGCAGGTCTCGCAAAGAACAGTGCACCTGGATTACTTGAAGAGTTGAAGAGTTTAAAGACCCATCTTGAGAATCGGAAGTAATTGATGTCATCTCGCAGCCTTGCTTATCTCTCTAACTACGCTATCTATTCAGCGCTTGTAGTCATTGCGATTGCTTTCTTCTCCCATGCATTTGAAGTCGCATTCTCTGTAAAGAACGTTGAAGAGAAGACGAGCTTTGACTTTGCAAAGACAGATCGCTGGGGCCGTATTGGTACTGCGATGATGGTTCTCGGAGTCATCTTCAACTTCGCTGGAATTGTCCTTAGAGGTCTGTCAGCTCACCGCGTTCCATGGGGAAATATGTATGAGTTCTCCATCACTGGTTCCTTCGCATTCGGCGCCGCATATCTTTACGCACTTGCAAAGTACAAGGTTCGCTGGCTCGGGCTCCCAGTCTCCATCGCAACGCTCTTAACCCTTGGAACTGCAATCACTGTTCTCTATCGCCCAAGCGCACCGCTTGTTCCTGCACTTAAATCAACATGGTTAGCAATCCACGTCTCTGCAGCGATCATCTCTGGCGGAACCTTCCTCCTTGCAAATACCGTGGCCGCGACCTATCTGATTCTTGATCGCATGGAGGAGCGTGGCGGTCGCCCTGAGTGGGCTAAGCGTCTGCCATCACTTGAGGCACTTGATCAACTCTCATATCGCCTCGTTGCATTTGTCTTTCCACTTTGGACCTTCGCAGTTATCGCCGGAGCAATCTGGGCGGAGTCTGCCTGGGGTCGTTACTGGGGATGGGATCCAAAGGAGACTTGGGCATTCATTACCTGGGTTGCATACGCTGCATATCTACATGCTCGTGTAACTGTGGGATGGCGTGGACGTAGAGCTGCATGGCTCTGTCTCTTTGCCGGTTCTACATTTCTCTTTAACTATGTCTATGTAAATATCTGGGGAACAGGAAGACATACCTATAGCGGTTTATAGCCGGTTAAGAAAATCTGGATTGTCATCTGGGGGAATCGTTCCACGCTTACGTCGTGGCGGGCGGTTCCCCTTTGGCTTGCCCGCGAAGATCCAACCGAGTGCACCAAATCCAGAGAAGAGAAAGATGAGAAGTAGCCAGGCCCACTTAGGAAGGTTACGAACGCTCTCTTGTGCAGTCATTGCGCAATCTACGAATGCATAGAGAGTTAAACCTAAAGAGATAAGAAGAATCAAACCATCAACTTTTACCATGGCGCCATCTTAACGAGCAGAGTGAACTGTCAACCAGCGATAAAGATAATTGTGGATAGCAGGCTGACGAAGAGTTGGATACGGCCAGTCTCGCCAAGCACCGGGATGAGATCTGCGCCTGAGGCGCCCCGTTTTACCTTCTGAATTGCTTGTAGCGCCATTGAGAAGCCCACCGCAGCGACGATAGGAGAGAGCGATGGATGTAAGAAGTTAGTAGCGATAAATGCAGCGCCGACTCCGAAGACGAGAAGTGATTGGAAGAGGTTGCGTGCGCGCTTATCTCCGAGGCGCACTGCAAGGGTCTTCTTACCGACGAGCGCATCCTTCGGAAGGTCACGGAGATTATTCACTGCAAGGAGTGCACACGAGAGAAGACCCATCGAGATGCCCATCAAGATGGATGAACGATTGATCGTCTTTGCTTGAGCAAAGTAAGAGCCGATTGTTGCTACAAGGCCGAAGAAGATAAAGACGGAGATCTCGCCAAAGCCTTGATAACCGTATGGACGCTTTCCGCCGGTGTAGAACCAGGCGGCGAGGATTGCTACCCCACCTACTGCAATTAACCACCATGAGCTACGTGCAGCAAGGATTAATCCTGACACTGCGCCAACACCGAATGAGAAAAATGCGGCGCGCTTAACGGCGCCAGCAGAGAATGTTCCGCTTCCAACTAAACGGAGGGGACCAACGCGATTCTCATCTGTGCCCTTAATGCCATCGGAGTAATCATTTGCATAGTTCACTGCGACTTGAAGGCTAAGGCTGACGATCAACGCGAGTGCGGCGCTTAACCAATTGAGATCTTTATATGAACCGATATCTTGAAATCGAATTGCAGTACCAACGAGCACGGGTGCGATGGCAGCAGGCAAGGTGCGGGGACGTGCACCGGCAACCCAGAGCTTTAGTTGATCACGTGAATTCATGAGAGCAGTGTGCCAAAATCTTTAGTGAACTTCTTTCTATCTGGCTTACCGAGCGAGGTTTTTGGAATGTGACTCGTCACAGCGAAGGCCTTAGGCGAGAGGTGGGCTCCATATTCCGCGACAAGTGCTGCGCGAACTCTCTCCCTATCAATCTCTGCAGTTGAGGCGATAGCTAGCGCCTCGCCCCACTCGGGATCAATAACTGAAAGTGCCAAGAATTCATGTATTGGAAATTTCTGATTGAGGAAATCGGTAATCGCACCTAAGGAGATCTTCTCTCCACCGGAGATGATGACATCATCGGCTCGACCAGTGATTGTTACCTTTCCATCAACGATGGTGCCAAGATCAGATGTAATGAACCAACCATCTGTGAGGAATGGTTCCTCAACTCCGAGATATCCGGATGCGAGTACTCCACCCTTGATAGCGATCCGTCCATCAATACTCTCTACCTCAACACCTGAAAGTGGACGACCGTTGTAGACGCAGCCGCCACAACTCTCACTCATTCCATATGTTGTAACAACGGTGATGCCCGCTGCTTCTGCCTCACGGCGTAGTTCAGGTTGCAGAGGTGCACCACCAACGAGAACCGCCGCTGCTCCTTGAAGATGCTTCAGAAGCGCATCATTACCATTGAGCGCGCGATGTAATTGAGTGGGAACAATCGAGGTGAAATCAGCGTGATCTTCTTGCGTGACAATCGCCCCACCCAGAGCGATTGCGCGAGCGATGACATTGATTCCGGCGATATGTTCTGTTGGCAGTAGCAGCGACCAGGATGCGCCAGCTTTCGCACCGAGAAAGGTATTAGATGCCTCTGCGGAGAAGCGCACTGCACCAGCAGTAAGGGCGACCTGCTTCGGATTTCCGGTGGAGCCACTTGTCGCAACAACGAGGGCGATATCGGTAGAGACGGAAGTGGATGAGATCTCGCCAACGCCCAGTGCGGGACCAGAGCCGTCGAGGGCGGCCTCAAGGTGCTCGCGCAGTTGTGGAATTGACCACGAACCATTCACGCGAAGCAGCTTCCGTTGCGGCGAGGTAACCATGAGAGCCGTAGGCTATCGCCTGTAGGTAGCTCTCGTCAGGAGGAAAGTTGAGTAAGCCATTTAAGCGCGAACCAGGTTCTACAACTCTGCCCGCATGGAAGGTGGGCGAGGGTGGCGAGGGCTTCACTGATATTCGTTACGAGACCGCTGACGGAATGGCGAAGATAACGATTAATCGCCCCGAGGTCCGCAATGCATTTCGTCCGCAGACCCTCTTCGAATTAGAGCGTGCCTTTAACTTAGCTCGCGACGATGAGAGCGTCGGCGTTGTCATCTTCACCGGTGAAGGTGGAGAGGCATTCTGCTCTGGCGGCGATATCAACGTCCGCGGTGATGATGGTTACCTCGGTGATGATCCCCTTGCAAAGAAGGGTATTGGTCGCCTCAATGTACTTGATCTACAAATTCAGATTCGCAGAATGCCAAAGCCAGTTGTTGCAATGGTTGCAGGATGGGCAGTCGGCGGCGGGCATGTTCTTCACGTTGTCTGCGATCTAACGATTGCTGCCGATAACGCAAAGTTTGGCCAGACCGGCCCAATGGTTGGTTCATTCGATGGTGGATATGGTGCAGGACTGCTCGCTCGCCACGTTGGTCAGAAGAAGGCGCGCGAGATCTGGTTCCTCTGTCGCCAATACGATGCGCAAGAAGCGCTCGATATGGGTCTAGTTAATACCGTTGTTCCACTTGCAGATCTTGAGGGTGAGACAGTCTCATGGTGTCGTGAAATGTTGCGCCATTCTCCGATGGCGCTCCGTCTTCTTAAAGCAGGACTTAACGCTGCTGATGATGGACTGGCCGGCATTCAACAACTTGCTGGCGATGCGACTCTTCTCTTCTACATGTCAGAAGAGGGACAAGAGGGGCGCGATGCTTACAAAGAACGCCGTGAACCTAACTTCGGAAAGTTCCCTAAGCGTCCTTAACCATGAGCACTCACTTCCCCGATGAGGTTTTTCAAGAGTTCACTGTGCTCTCGATTCCAACCCTCACAAACTTTCGGGGAATTAACCATCGTGAGGTCGCACTTTTCCGCGGTAGCGAAGGATGGAGTGAGTTCGCTCCGTTCCTAGAGTATGAAGTAGCGGAGGCTGCGCATTGGTTAAAGGCCTCAGTACGTGCGGCGTATAAGCCGTGGCCGAAGTTGTATCGCGAGAGCATTGAAGTCAATGCCATCATTCCTAATATTGATGCCGCACGTGTTCCCGAGCTCTTGGCGAAATTCCGTGGATGTACGACTGTAAAGATTAAGGTCAACGCCTTTGAGGATGGCGCAGCTCTTGTCGAGGCGGTACTCCAAGTAATTCCCGATGCAAAGATTCGTCTCGATGTTAATGGCGGTTGGTCGCTGCGAGATGCGATTGAGTATCTCTACGAATATCACTCACGATTCGGCGATATCTTTGAATATATAGAACAGCCTTGTAAGGATCTCTTTGATTTACGTCAATTGAAACGTGAGACGCCATTTAAGATCGCTGCGGATGAATCAATCCGCAAAGGGCTTGATAATTCATTCTCCGAGCTCTCTGAATTTGCAGATATTGCGATGTTGAAGTGGGCACCTGTCGGTGGCTTCGAAGTTGCGCACGAGATCATCAGCAGCGCTGGGCTTCCCGTGGTTGTCTCTTCCGCTCTCGATACCGGCATTGGAATCGCGCACGGAGCAGCCCTCGCTGCCTCCTTCCCCAAGATGGATTTCGCCTGCGGCCTCGGCACCATCGCCCTCCTTGAGTCTGATATTTGTGAGCCAGCACTACTTCCAGAGAATGGCGCAATCGCTGTTGAGCGTCGGGAGCCGAGCGAACGGTTAATGGCGAAGTACGCTGCAAGTGAAGAGCGGAGAAATTGGTGGAAGAATCGCGTTACAGATATCTGGAACGCGAACCGAGGGGAGGAGTGGTTATGAATAACTTCTCGACAACCCTTGCCCACTCCATCGTCCGCCAACTCATTGAATGTGGCGTAACGGATTTCGTTCTCTCGCCCGGTTCAAGGAATGCGCCACTCTCTATTGCATTGCACCAAGCCGCAGAGGCTCGGTTGATTGAACTTCACGTTCGAATTGATGAACGTGGTGCAGGTTTCTTTGCTCTCGGACTTTCACGCGCGAGCGATAACTACGTTGTCTGCATCTGCACAAGCGGCACAGCGGTTGCGAATTACCACCCGTCAGCGCTCGAGGCCTTTCATAGCGATTCACAAGTTCTCTACCTCACCGCTGATCGCCCAGCGAGGTTGCGTAATACAGGTGCGAACCAGACGACGTTGCAGGATGGAATTCTGACTCCACTGGAGACGCTAGATACCGCGGAGATCTTTGATGTACGTAAAGTGCTCATCGGTGGTCCAGTGCATGTAAATCTGCAATTTGATGAACCGCTTCTTTCACCATCAGTGGATGTACGTTGGCTAGAGGGAATTAACCAAGAGCCACTCGAGTTGGAAGCACCAACAAACCCTGCCGATCGTCTCACCGTGAAGAGCGATGGCGTCTTACTCGTCGGACTCGACCGAGGTAACTTCTCCGT
>CANGCW010000006.1 GCA_947452525.1 Actinomycetota bacterium | reverse complement strand
GCGTTCCGTGATAAATATAATCTAGGGGCAAATGTCGACAGATTGTTGAGTGCGCTTCAGTGGTAGCAAAAGTTCTGATCTGTATTCCGACCTACAATGAGATCGAAAATATTGAATCCATATTGAAGCGCGTACTCTCAGTACGTCAGCCCATTCTTGATGAGAATAAGAACGTCAATGAGATTCATGTTCTTGTCATCGATGATGCATCTCCTGATGGAACATCTGCTCGAGTCAAAGAATTACAGTTTCCAAAAGTCGATATTCTCGACCGAACCGAAAAGGCCGGGCTTGGACCGGCCTATATCGCCGGTTTTGCATGGGGTAAGAGCCATGGCTTTACTCATGTGGTGGAGATGGATGCAGATGGCAGCCATCAACCCGAAGAACTCCATCGCCTGTTGGCTAAAATCACTGAGGCTGACCTCATCCTCGGCACCCGATGGATGCCCGGCGGCAGGGTTGAAAATTGGCCCTTCCGTAGAAAATTACTGAGTTTGATGGGCACGAAATATGCCTCAAAAGCCCTCAAGCTGCCCTACAAGGACCTAACAGGTGGCTATCGTGTACTGAGTTCAGACCTCTTGGAGAAGGTCGATTTGAGCCAGATCCAGAGCAAGGGCTATGGATTTCAGATTGAAATGGTGATGCGTTCAGCAGATATCCGAGCTCGGATAGTTCAAGTTCCGATTACATTTATTGACCGAACCCTCGGAACATCCAAGATGAATGGCGCGATAGCGATTGAAGCGCTCGGTCAGATTACAAAATGGGGGTTTGAACGCAGGATTTCTGCGGTGAGGCGCTCTCTCATGCATAATTAGTTACCCGATAAGGTACATTATGTAAAGTAAGAAAAGAGAGGGCGAAAACGAGAAACCTCCGGCCCTCCCCATTTCAGGAGGCGGAGGAGGTCTCTCTTAACGATGTGACGGTTAGTTAATCGCTAACTCTTCGATCGAGACACATGAGCAGATCAGATTGCGATCGCCATGCACTCCATCGATACGACCCACGGTTGGCCAATACTTTCCAAAATGGCCCATCTCAACATCTTCTCCACGTGGAAAAGCTCCGACGTTGCGGGTGTACTTGCGATCCCAATCGGTGCGGACGAGGTCACCAGCGGTATGTGGCGCATGACGAAGTGGTGACTCCTCGATCGTCAGTTCGCCTTGTGCGACATCGGCAATCTCGGCACGAATCTCCGCCATTGCCTGAATGAATCGGTTCAACTCATTCAAGTCCTCGGACTCGGTTGGCTCAATCATGAGCGTTCCTGAGACCGGAAAGCTCACTGTTGGGGCATGGAAACCATGATCCATAAGTCGCTTTGCGATGTCATCAACGGTCACACCGGTTTCCTTAGTCAAAGGGCGAATGTCGACAATGCATTCGTGTGCAATGTAGCCATTTGCACCCTTGTAGAGCACTGGGAAGTAATCCTCAAGCTTTCGAGCAAGGTAATTCGCAGAGAGGATCGCCACCTGCGTCGCGTGTGCCAACCCTTCCCCACCCATCATGCGGATATACATCCATGAGATTGGCAGGATGCTCGCAGATCCATATGGAGCAGAACTAACAGGTCCAGGACCTGTTGCAGGACCACATAGATCATTGAGCGGATGATTTGGAAGATACGGGGCAAGATGTGCGCGGGTGATTACTGGACCTACTCCTGGTCCCCCGCCACCGTGAGGAATGCAGAAAGTCTTATGAAGATTGAGGTGCGAGACATCTGCGCCGAATTTCCCAGGCTGGGCGGTGCCAACAAGTGCGTTGAGGTTTGCGCCATCAACGTAGACCTGGCCACCTGCATCATGCACAAGAGCACATATTTCGGTGATTGCCTCTTCAAATACGCCGTGCGTCGATGGATAAGTCACCATGATGGCAGCAAGTGTTGAGGAATACTCCGCAATCTTTGCCTTCAAATCATCGATACTTACATTTCCTTCATCGTCACACGCAACAACGACCACGCGCATTCCTGCCATAACCGCACTTGCAGCATTTGTGCCGTGAGCACTTGATGGAATGAGGCAGATATCTCGATCGCTTCCGCCATTTGCATCGAGGTAATTGCGAATCGCAAGTAGTCCTGCGAACTCCCCCTGTGATCCAGCGTTAGGTTGCAATGACACGGCATCGTAACCAGTGATTGCAATTAACATCTGTGAGAGTCCATCAATCATCTCGCGATATCCGACGCTCTGCTCTAGTGGTGCAAATGGATGGAGAGTTGCAAACTCGGGCCAGGTAATAGGAATCATCTCGGATGTTGCATTCAACTTCATGGTGCATGAGCCGAGTGGAATCATCGAACGATCTAGAGCTAAATCACGATCCGATAGCGCTCGGATGTAACGGAGCATTGATGTCTCTGAGTGGAACTTCGAGAAGATTTCATGTCTGAGGAATGTGCTCGTTCGTGCGTGAACTCCTGCGACAGCAACAATGTCGGAAGTAGGTACTTCTCCCCCGATAACTGAGACGAGAGTTGCGAAATCCTCATCAGTTACGGTTTCATCAAGAGAGATTCCGACTGATTCACTTGAGATAAGGCGAAGGTTGATATTCGCACTTGCTGCGCGTGAGAGCACATTTGAAATGTTCTTCGAATCACCCTTGAGAGTAAACGTGTCGAAGACCTCTCCCTGCGTTACATCAAAGCCGGAAGAGTGAGCGACCGAACGAATACGATGGGTATAACTGCGAACTCGATTCGCAATCAGAGTTAACCCTTCTGCTCCATGCCACATTGCGTAGAAGGCGGAGATAACTGCGAGAAGAACCTGCGCAGTACAGATGTTCGATGTCGCCTTATCTCTGCGAATATGCTGTTCACGCGTTTGAAGCGCTAAACGAAATGCTGGAGCGCCATGGATATCGATGCTCTGTCCGACCAGTCGACCAGGCATTGATCGCTCCAGACCACTTCTAACAGCCATAAATCCAGCGTGTGGACCACCAAATCCCATAGGGACACCGAAACGCTGAGCACTTCCGATAGCAACATCAGCGCCCCACTCTCCTGCTGATTTGTAGAGAGTTAGCGCTAAGAGGTCGCAATCAATGATTGATACGGCTTCGTTGCTTTTCAAGAACGAAATTGCCGCAGATAAATCCTGAACTTCACCAAATGTAGAAACTTGAGCAAGAACTCCACCAAATATTGGAGTCGAAATTGCAGCGAGGGATGCTTCATCGATTGCGCTCTCGACAAGAGAGATTTTTAGTGGCTTAGCGCGCGTTGCAATCACGGCCTTGACGTGAGGATGGAGATTCACATCCACGAGCAGTGCAGCCTCATCAGAACCAGACCAGTTGCGACGAGCGAGTGTCATCGCCTCAGCAGCTGCCGTTGCTTCATCAAGCATCGATGCATTTGCAATGTCGAGTCCTGTTAAATCTGAGATTACTGTTTGGAAGGCGAAGATTGCCTCAAGTCTTCCTTGAGAAATCTCTGGTTGATATGGCGTGTAAGCCGTGTACCAAGCAGGATTCTCCAAAATATTTCTTAGAACAACGGGTGGAATAATCGTTCCGTAATATCCGGTGCCAATGTACGACTTCTTCACATGATTCTTCTGCGCCAACCCACGGATCTCTGCGATTGCAGCCTCTTCTGAAATTCCAGCAGGAAGAAGATCTTTAAGTGTCTTACCCATAGAGATATTCGCCGGAACAACTCGACTGATAAATGTGTCGAGGTCCTTCTCGCCGAGAGCCGAGAGCATCTCGTCAATCTGCTGATGGTCTGGACCAATATGGCGATCTTCAAATCGTGTACGAACAGTCACAATTCCCTCTTTCGAGTCGTATTTCGATCAAGGTACTCCCCTGATGAAAAGAAACGCGTTCCGAGGGTGATTCTCGCACTACTTAAGCGCTAAATGAAGGAGAGAACCTTATGCTCCGCGTCTCTTTCGACGCTCAGAGAGCTCATCCGATGGGGCAACAATTGCGCCATCAGGGGTCTCCCCCTGAAGAGTATGAAGTGAACCCTCAACCTCGCTCCAGACGCGACTAACGGCAATTCCAAATACGCCCTGTCCGCCCTGCAAGAGGTCGATGATGTCATCCGCGCTTGAGCATTCAAAGATTGAAGCGCCATCGCTCATGAGAACCATCTTCTCGAGTTCTTCGACTCCCCTGCTACGAAGGTGCTCTACTGCAGTTCTAATATTTTGAAGCGATACGCCCGTATCAAGTAGGCGCTTTACGATTTTGAGAACCAGGATATCTCTGAAGCTGTAGAGGCGTTGAGAACCTGAACCTGCCGCTCCCTGAATGCTTGGCTCAACGAGGTTTGTTCTCGCCCAATAATCGAGTTGGCGATAGGTGATTCCTGCCGCGACGCACGCAGTCGAGCCGCGATATCCGACGGTATTCTGAAGAGAGGCCGCTAACTCTGAGCGCTCAGCCGGTACCGGGCGATCGCTATGGTCGAAGATATCGTTCACATCTGCTCACTTCTTGGGGATAGCTGCCGAAGCAACTCTTAGCCAGGGGGATCTGGCGTGAGGAGTAAAGGCTAGATTCCCAAGGACGCTTCGGCAATGAGCGACACGCAAAACTCTCAACTTAAAGTAAAGAGTTAACCCAGGAAGTCGTCGGGGTTAATCTGATCCAGAAACTCTCTAAAGCGCTCAACCTCAACCTCGGCTCCCCCGCTTACGGCGCCACTGGAGGGGTCTGCCTCGCCATCCGAGCCCTGATCGAGCAGCGGGAGGACCGAACTGTCGCGCTCCGCCTCCGGAATCTCGATGCCTGCCTGAGCAAAGAGGTCTTCCTGAATGAGAATAGGCGCTCCTGCCTTAATGGCCAGTGCGAGGGCATCACTTGGGCGAGCCGAAAGAATCTGGCCACCCGCTAGGACGATGGTTGCATGAAAGATTCCCTCGACCATCTCCGTCACTTCAACTCGAGAGATCGTCTCACCAACGGCCTCGAGAGTTGAGAGGTAAAGATCGTGAGTGAGCGGACGGGGCGGGGTCACTGACTGTTGAGCGAATGCAATGGCTGTTGCCTCTACTGCGCCAACCCAGATGGGAAGGTAACGAATCCCGCCGATCTCCTTCACCAGGATGATGGGTTGGTTTGAAGGCATCTCAACTCTGACGCCAACAACCTCTACCGGAATTTTCATAGCAGTCGCGGGCTACTGATTGCGGTGAAGGCCAGCGCGAACGAGCGCTGCATGCAACTTGATCGAAAGCGATGCGAGTTCCATCTGAACCTCTTCGGCGCGAGCTTTCGCCTCGCTCCCCTTCTGCTTGAGGAGAGGAGAGATAACTTGCTCAACTAATCCAACTTCGCGATCCGCTGCGCTCTTAAATGAGCGAAGGTGACGTGCTTCAATTCCAAATGCAGAAATCTCGGCAACAGTGCGAGCAACCGAGAGCGCATCTGCATCATAGAAGCGACCGCGAATGGTGACGAGGCCGTATGTCTCTAGCTCAGTCAACTGGGTATCTTCCAGGCCAGCGCTCTGAAGAAGTTCTTCGCGGGAGAGGCGAAGCTCGCTCGCTTCAGCAAAATGCGATGGAGCGAAGTCGCCATCAACTGTCGCAAGTCGTGGCGTTGGTGCCTGGCCACTTACTGCTGGCGGTGTGAGTCCTCGATCCATGGCATCGAGGTTCTCTTTAATCACACGCAATGGAAGGTACTGGTCGCGCTGTGCAGCGAGAACGTAGCGAAGGCGATCCATATCAATGCTGGTGAATTTACGATAACCGGATGGTGTTCGCTGCGGCTCAATCAATCCCTCGGATTCCAAGAAGCGAATCTTCGAAATGGTCACATCAGGGAAATCCCCTCGCAACTTTGCAAGAACTTCTCCGATACTTAAATACGCGCGCGCAGGAACGCTCATGAATTTCCCTTCCCTGTGAAATATGTCAATCTAAATTTTCCGATGTGAACCTCATCGCCGACCAACAAGCGTGCAGTGGTGATGGAACGAGAGTTCACATATGTTCCATTCAAGCTTCCAAGGTCCTCAATATGAAAACCCGCGATGGTTCGCTGAATACGTGCGTGCTTCCGGGAGACTGTTGCATCATCGAGATAGATATCTGATTGAGAATCTCTACCGATAACGAGTTCGTCTCCATCTAGAAGAAAACGTGCCCCCTTTTCCGGGCCAGCAACCACGATGAACATCGCCGACTCTTTAGGCAACGCACCCACAATCGTCCGCTCTTCGCTGGAGAGTAGAGAGAAGATCTCCTCGAGATGAGGTTCAACCTTCACTGAACGGAGTTCTGAGAGGTGAATTGTGGAGGTGAGATCGCGAGGGGTTCCACCATTTGATGATTGGGAAGTGCGGGAATCGTCCTGTGAGTGACTTGCTTCCACAGTGCTTCTCCTCTCCCTTAAGGCGCTCGAGCCTAAGCTCGATTGCGCCCGACCCCATTTGGAGGGGTCACATTTCGCGGCGGTCTACTCAAAGATTCTTCGGGTGGTTGCAGGCAACCAACCTAGATCGGTGAAAGTTGGGAAAGTGCCAGATTGGCTACATTCACACGTAAATCTTGAGGTCAACTAGAGGCTGACACTATTGCCCGCGAGGGAGCAGGTCAAGCCGTGAGCGCCTCGTACTCAGCCGCCGAGAGGAGGTCCTCAGGGGTGCCAGCGAGTTCAACTTCTGCAATCCAACCAGCTCCATACGGATCGGAGTTCATCAACTCTGGTGACTTATCGAGATCTGAATTGACGGCAACAATCTTTCCTGTAACAGGGGCATAAATCTCTGAAACGCTCTTCGTCGATTCAACCTCACCGCAGACTTTTCCAGCGGTAACAGCATCGCCGACTTTAGGAAGTTGGACATACACAATGTCTCCAAGAGCGCCCTGAGCAAAATCGGTGATACCCATCTTGATTGTGGTGGCAGAGCTCTCTGCAACCCACTCATGCTCTTTTGTATATTTCAATGAAGGCTGAACTTGCGACATTGCATCCCTTTCGTCGTTTCTTACGGGTGAACTTACACCTGTACGGAACGAAATTAAAGATATTATCGCCCAAATATTGACCGGGAAATAACAGAAATTACTTCTTAAAAGCGCTACGGCTGTACTGCATCGCAGTCAAGAGATAGAGACCGATACCCCAGATAGCAAAGCTCCACCCCGCAATGTGAACGGATCTTTGAAATGCGTTAAAGGTCACCGCGGATGCTAGCTCGGGCGAGCTGATATGAAGAACTCCTTCACCAGAACCGAAAGTCCCGCTCCCCTGCAGTAATAAGAACGGAAATGCATAGAGCAGATTGAACGTTGCCGCTTTCCCAAGAAATGAAACGACGAAATTGCATCCGAATCGACGCCGATGCACCGCCAACGCATAAACCATCCATAGATCACGGAGCAAGAGAATCGCTACAACCAACCAAGGCAGATATCCCTTAGACGCCATCGCAAAAATTGTTGCAACGATATAAAGGCGATCGATTGCTGGATCAAATGCAGCGCCGAAGGCCGACTCTTGATGGAGCGCTCGAGCAATCTTTCCATCGAGATAGTCTGTAATTGCGCCAAACGTCAGAATGAAGAAACTCAGAAGTGGTGCTTCTTTTACGAGGAATGTGTAGAGGAAAAGTGGAACGCCTAGCGCCCGTAGGAGCGTGAGCGCGTTAGGAATCGTTAAGAGCTCTCTCTTATTCACCTATCGCACCTCTCTAACTATCGGCTCTTACCTTCAACTCTTAAGGCTTATCGCGCTCTTTAATCTTGAGTGCAACTTCAACCGGGCTTCCCATGAAACCAAACTCCTCGCGAAGTCTACGTTCGATGAAGCGACGGTACGAGGCTTCAACCCAATCACTTGCGAAGATGACAAACTTTGGTGGCTCAATCGAGACTTGAGTCGCAAACTTAATCTTTGGTTGCTTTCCTCCACGAACAGGCGGCGGAGTTGCAGAGATGAGTGCGCCGAGGAATGAATTCAACTTTGCAGTCGGTACCCGCTTCTGCCAAGAACTAAGTGCAGTGCGCAGTGCTGGAGCGAGGCGATCTCTATGCCATCCGGTGCGCGCCGAAAGATTAACTCTCTGCACCCACGGATAGCGCTCGAGCTGGCGATCCAACTCCTTCTCAAGTTGGTTCTGACGATCCTCATCCATCAAATCCCATTTGTTCATCACGAGAACAATTGCACGACCTGCTTCTTCAGCCATGGTGACGATACGAATATCCTGTTCCGTCAATACTTGAGAAGCATCGAGAACAATGACTGCAACCTCAGCACGAGCAAGCGCGTTCGCAGTTCGAAGTGATGCGTAGTAATCGGTACCGCTATCTTGGTGAGCGCGACGACGAATTCCTGCGGTATCGATAAATCTCCATGTATCTCCACCAAATTCGATCAACTCATCAACAGGATCGCGAGTTGTGCCTTCAGCATCGTCCACGAGAACGCGCGACTCTCCTGCAATTACATTCAAGAGACTTGATTTACCTACATTTGGTCGGCCCACGAGCGCTACACGACGATATCCATCATCCATTGGTTCAGAACCAACTTCAGGAAGAGTTTTAATAAGAAGATCGAGCAGATCTCCCGAACCTCTACCATGCAATGCAGAGACAAAATGTGGCTCGCCTAAACCTAGATTCCAAAGTCCGTATGCATCTGCCTCTTCCGCAGGACCATCAACTTTGTTGGCAACAAGAACAACTTTCTTATTCGATTTTCTGAGAAGCGCCAAGAGAGATTCATCTTCATCAAGAGCACCTACCTGCGCATCGACCACGAAGAGAACGACGTCAGCCTCAGCGATTGCAATCTCAGATCCTGCCGTAATCTTCTCTGAGATTCCTTCAGGTTTCACTTCCCATCCACCTGTATCGATTAGAAGGAAGCGGCGACCATTCCACTCAGCTTCATACTTAACTCGATCACGCGTAACACCTGGAGTGTCTTCAACAATCGCTTCGCGTCGGCCGATGATGCGGTTCACGAGAGTAGATTTACCAACATTTGGACGACCGATAACGGCAACCTTTGGAAGACCAAGAAGATTTCGCTCCTTCAGCCAATTCCAAATGACCTCTACGACCTCTGCGAGATCAAGATTTGTCGAATCAATCTCTAGTGCGTCTTCCGCTGGGCGAAGTGGTGAAATCTTTCGCGTTGAATCAATCTTGTCCCGAGAGTCCAGAGAATGCGTTACTTCCTCGCGTGATGCTCCTGCGATCTCTTTCTCTCTGCGAGCAGTGCGTTCATCGAGATCTGCGTGCAGAAAAATCTTCATCTGCGCCTCTGGTGCTACAACAGTTCCGATGTCGCGACCCTCAACAACAATTCCACCAGTCGCATTACTAATGATTTCGCGTTGCATCTCCACCATGTAGTGGCGAACAGAAATCTCCTGCGCGAAATGACTCACCTGGTCAGTAATGCGAAGTGTGCGAATCGCTTCACTTACATCCGTGTCGCCCACATAAATACGGGGATTATCTGGATCTTTCGTCGTAAAGGTGATTCCAGTTTCACGGCAGAGCTGTACCGCAACGTCCGGATCAGAGTTCTGCTTTTCTAGAGAGAGCCATGTGAGTGCGCGATAGAGCGCTCCGGTATCCAAATAACCCCAGTGCGCACGCTTTGCAAGCGTCTTTGCAGTGGATGATTTTCCGGAACCACTCGGACCATCGATAGCAATGATGGTAGGTAGCATGAGTGAAGCCTACTGTGCGTTTGCTCGCGGCAAATGCGCGAGCCAACCGAGAGAGGTGAGATGCGCATGCAATTTCAGCGCGTCGCTCTCTGAAAGTGAGAGTGTGATCAGACCAGTTTGCTGTCCAGGGCTATGTTCCATGGTTAAATCTTCAATGTTTACATTTGCTTGAGCGCATTCAAGAAATATTCGAGCCAGCTGTCCAGGTTTATCATCAATGACTATTGGCAATTGGTGATAGTTGCGAGCGATTCCGCCATGTTTGCCTGGAATCTTTGATCGACCCTCTGAACCCTCTCCTAAAAGTGCAATGAGGCGCTCGCTATCGCTCTCTTCGAGCGCTTCGCGGAGCCCATCGAGCGCTGCTGCATACTCCTCAAGCAACGGAAGAACCGCGGAGCGATTAGAGATCAAGAGATCACTCCATAACCCACCATCGCTCGCTGCAAGTCGGGAGACATCACGAAGGCCCTGCCCGGCCAATCCCAGGTACTCCGACTCCCCTTGCCCGATAACCACGCCAAGTAGGGATGAGATTGCCTGGGGAAGATGCGAAACCAAGGCAACGGCGGCGTCGTGCTCTTCAGGAGCCAGTTCAAAGATGGAGGCGCCAGCCTCAAGTGCTAGTTCGCGTGCGATAGAGAGTGAACGAGGTTCGGTCTGAGCTGAGGGGGTAAGTATCCATGGGCGCCCCGTGAATAGGTCGCCTCGAGCAGACTCTGGCCCGTTGACCTCTCGACCAGCCATCGGGTGAGAGGAGCAGAACCGTGCATTTAAACCCGGAATACGTGCAACCTCAAGTAGAAGGTTGGTCTTTAAACCACCTATGTCTATAAATGTTGCTTCAGGGTTCGCCTCAAATTCAGTATGCAAAGCTCCTAGAATCTGATGAACGGGGGTAGCGATCACAATTACTTCGGGATCAGCGTGGTGAAGGTTCGCTCCCCCTAATAGATTGATCGCCAACTCCAAATTCTCGGCGCTGCGATCTGAAAGTTCTATCTCGTGGCCGCTCTTCTGCCAGGCGAGAGCGAGCGATGTGCCGATTAGGCCCGATCCAACAATCTTGATCTTCACCAGCTTCTCCTTGATAACTATTGCTCAATCATTCTTAGTGAAATGCGGTTCTCTACCGTGAAAACCTCGCAGACGGCTCCTACTGAGCCAGGTCCTTACGTAGGGACTCAGCTCCACGAAGATATACGTGCTGAATCTCGCCGTGTGCACGCGGAGAATAGACATGGACCATGGCCCGGACGACGCGAGGCAGGGATCCAGGGACCGCTATCTCGACCGAACAAATTAGCGGAATACTTCCGAGGTTGAGCTTTCGAGCAGCAGCAGCTGGAAAATCACAGACTAGGTCAGGGGTCGAGGTGAAGAGGATTGAGATCAGATCCTCAACCTCGATCTCATTTCTCTGCATAATCGACTCGACCATCTCGCAGACCGCGTTCTCCATTTCAGATTTGGAATCGCTGGCCAGCTGAACGGCGCCTCGGATAGCTCGTACTCTCACGGTCGCACTCTACCTTTCCCTGCTGGTTCATGGCATCTATTCAAACTCTTTTTATAATTTAATTACTTTTCCGATTTATCGACTAAACACTATTTTGTAATGTCGATATTTCAAATAGACGCTTAATGACCGATTCCAAATTATCGATAAATTGCTATAGCAATCCAATTTTGTGCTTGTGAAAATCGATAAATAGGTATTTAGCGTCTCCAATTTTATTAATAAAACGATAAAACGTTTTTCCTTTTTTCTATTTATCGGCTTAACTTTAAATCTGTAAAGAGCTTAGACAATTCTGTCTCTGAAAGGTTTCGCCAGCGACCCTCTTTCAACTCGCCAATATTGATGGGACCAAAGTCGGTGCGAATCAAGCGAAGGACTGGGAGTTCCAGCTCGGCGAGCATGCGGCGCACAATGTGGTACCGGCCTTCATGAATGCTGATCTCGACCCAGGATTTCTTCGGGTTGACTTCGCGGATGAGTTGAACCGCAAGCGCTCTCGCAAGTCCATCCTCCAGAATCACTCCCGCAAGAAGGGCATCAGAATTGGCCTTGGTGAGAACGCCTTCAATCTCAACCAAATACTTCTTGACCAGCCCATAAGAGGGATGCGTGGCCCGGTGGGTTAAATCGCCATCATTTGTGAGGAGGATTAGCCCCTCTGACTCCTTATCGAGTCGCCCCACGTGGAAGAGTCGCTCATTACGACCGGTGAAGAAATCACCCAAATTTGGGCGATCTTCGGGGTCAAACATTGTGGACAAAATTCCTGCAGGTTTATAAAACGCTAGATAACTCTTAGTGTTATTTACCGAAACTGACTCACCGTCTACCTCAACATGCGCCTTTTCAGGGTCAACCTTGAAGCCAAGTTCAGTTATTTGCGCGCCATCGACCGATACTCGCCCATCGGCGATCATCTCTTCGGAAGCACGGCGACTAGCCACGCCTGCATCGGCTAGGTATTTGTGTAGGCGGACTAGACCTGATTTCTCATCGTCACTTGCGGACGATCTCTTCTCTTTACTCATCTGGGGCTCCGGAATCTCCACGATTCGTGGGTAAGAGCCCTAGCCTATCCCCTGTTCCTTAAACCCTCAACCTAAAGTTGAGAGCCCTTATCCGAGCTACTCGGTGAGTGTGGCGAGGACCTCATCGAGACCCTCAACATCAGGCAGGAATGGGGCGAGCTCAGGAAGATCCTCGTTGGAGTTGAGGCCGAGCTTCTCCAGAAAGTATGTGGTTGTTCGATACAGAATGGCACCAGTCTCTGGCTCGGAGCCGGCCTCCTCTACCAACCCACGGGTCACCAGCGTCTTCATAACCGCCTCAACGTTTACGCCGCGGATGGCAGAGACGCGTGCTCGTGAGATGGGTTGACGATAAGCGATAACAGCGAGGGTCTCGAGCGCAGCCTGAGTAAGGCGAGATTGCTGTCCGTCGAGGACGAACTTCTCAACAAGTGCTGCCTGATCTGGGTGGCTGTAGTAGCGCCATCCCCCTGCGACGTGACGAAGCTGGAATCCACGCTCCTCTTGCTCATAGGCAACAGAGAGCTCATAGAGGGCGACACCAATCTCTTCGGTTGGAACCTCGGTGATCTGGGCAAGAACTACCTCGGAGATGGGCTCATCAACGACCATAAGGATCGCTTCGATCGCACGCTTAATCTCTTCTTTAGACATTTATTCTTCCTCTGTCTCATCTTCAACTGCCTGTGGAGGTACATCAAACTCGTCGCTGATCTCAATCTCACCCGTGGCGCTGCCAACCCAGGTGATCTGGAGTTCGCCGAGGGCTACAACCTGCTCAAAGCGGATCTGACCCTCCTTGTACAGTTCTAGGAGGCCTAGAAAACGGGCTACGACAACAAGAGTTGAATCAGCATCGGCTACCAAGGTCCGAAAGCTCGCTCGGCCATTCTTACGGAGGTGGTCAACGATCTTGATGACCTCCTCGGTGACGTTCACTAATGGGCGGTGAATATGCTCAATCGAGAGGACCGGAGCGGCCTTGGGGAAGAGAATTCTCTGGGCAATAGAGGCGAAACGCTCGGCCCCGACTCCGATCAGAACCTCAGGGAGCAGTTGGGCAAATTGAGGCTCCATCGCGACCAGGCGGGGGAAGCTCTTCTCGGCAACTCCAATACGGGTCGAGAAGATCGCAGCAATCTCCTTAAAGGCGCGATACTGCAAGAGGCGGGCGAAGAGAAGATCGCGGGCCTCGAGGAGGGCGAGATCGGCCTCATCCTCAATCTCTCCGGATGGTAATAGGCGGGCCGCTTTGAGGTCTAGGAGGGTCGCTGCGACGACGAGGAACTCTGTCGTCTCATCGAGGTCCCAGCCTCCTGAATCGCCTCCCATAGCCCTGATATAGGCGATATATTCATCAGTTACAGCGCTGAGAGCGACCTCAGTAATATCCATTTTGTGGCGTGAAATCAGCTGAAGAAGGAGATCGAATGGGCCTTCGAAGTTATCGAGGTGGACAGCAAATTGCGGCTGGCCGACCTGTGGTTCACTCATAGGCGAACCGTACTTCACCTTGGCTTGCGATAGAAAACGCACCGCCGTAGAGTCCCCTCATGGCTAAAGGCAATACACAGGTTTCTCGATTGGACTCTAAATCGACAAATCGAGACGAAGAGTTGGCTCAGACCTCAATAATCTTGGGAAATCCTCCCATCACTATCCCTGAAGTCGTTCTCGCCCCGGAAGAGGGCCCTGCTCGCGTCATCTCTGTTGTAAATCAGAAGGGCGGCGTCGGTAAGACGACGACCACAATCAACCTGGGTGCTGCGCTCGCTGAACTTGGACGACGCGTTCTCCTCGTCGATTTCGATTCACAAGCGTCGATGACCATCGGCCTTGGAATTCGTCCATTCGAAAATGAACAGTACGGATCAATCTGGTATCTACTTAACGATCCGCAAGCAAATATTCACGAAGCAATTCTCAAATCGAATGTTCCTGGTATGGATTTCATCCGTGGTCATGAAGATCTTGCTGCAGCTGAGGCGCGCTTCGTCTCCGAGATCGCAAAAGAACACAAACTTCGTAAACTTTTGGCGCCGGTAATCAATGATTACGACGTAATTTTAATTGACTGTTCTCCTTCGCTCGGAACACTCACGGTGAATGCGCTTACTGCATCGCAGGGAGTAATCATCCCAATGGAGTGCGAGTTCTTTGCAATCCATGGTCTCTCACTTGTAAAAGAGACAATCAGCATCATTAAATCTAATACAAATCCACAGCTGGAGATTTTTGGAATTTTAGCTACTCGATTTGATCGCAAGACTGCACATTCGCGCGAGGTTCTCGAACTCATTGCAAAGCAGTTCCCTACAGAGGTCTTCGACACAATTATTGCGCGAACAATTCGCTTCTCTGAATCAACATCACAAGGAGAACCAATTACGACATTTGCCAGCAGTTCTGTTGGCGCGCTTTCCTATCGCAGACTTGCACGTGAGTTAATTTTCAGAGGGGGATGTAAGTGAGCCGCAGAGTAGTTCTTCCAGGAGCAGATGAGCTCTTCCGTCAATCAACAACCCTCACCGCGGTTCCAAATCAAGTCTCGCCTATGGATGCACCAGCAACCGATGTGGCACCAGCAACCACAGCTCAGCCAACTATCTCCTCAGTTTCTCAACCAAAGAAATCTGTTCGACAGACTCCGCGTCGTCGCACAAACACATTAGATCGTTCGCCATCCGGTCGCGAGCGCCACGATGAGAAGATCACCGTCTATCTCTCCCCAGATGAGCTTTACGATTTAGAGCAAGCGCGCCTGGCTCTTCGAGGAGATCTTGGCCTTGCAGTAGATCGCGGTCGCATCGTTCGTGAGTCACTTGCAATCGTTATTGCTGATCTTGAGGCAAAGGGCGATCAATCGATTCTTGCTCGACGTCTTCGCGGTCGTTAATACACCACAAAAACTGCTTATGAGAGTTGATAACCTCTTTAGCTAGTTAAAAACGAGACTTCTTACCTTTTCGCCCGTGGATGCGCCGTTGCATGGCTCTCACGCAAACGATCAATAGTCACGAGTGTATAGATCTGTGTTGTTGTGACAGAAGAGTGACCTAAAAGTTCTTGCACCACTCGTATATCTGCACCACCATCCAATAAATGGGTTGCAAATGAATGTCGGAGTGCATGCGGACTGACGGTATCCCCTAAACCTGCTCGCTCTGCCGCATCGTGAACAATCTGCCATGCGCTCTGTCTGCTCAACTTTCCACCATGGTGATTCAGGAAGAGAGCTGAACTTCTTCTATCTTTCGCCAATTGTGGTCGAAGCCTCACTAAATACTGATCCAGCGCACGTTGGGCGTAACTGCCTAGGGGCACAACGCGCTCTTTATTTCCCTTGCCGAGAAGTCGTATAGAAATAACTCCATCTGAGGTTTCTGCATTCATCACTTTGACAACATCATTGACGGAGAGGTTGACCGCTTCAGATACTCGTGCACCCGTCGCGTACAGAAGTTCAATAAGGGCCGAGTCTCGAAGCGTAATAGTCTCCGACTCGTTCTGAGATGCCTCAATAAGCGCCACCATATTCTCAACAGTGAGCGCTTTCGGCAAACGCTTCGGTATTCGTGGAGGTCGATATTGCTGAATCGGATTTATCGCTTTGGATTCTTTGGCAATAAAAGCGGAGAAATTCCGAATAGCCACTATTGCTCTGGCGATGCTCGCTTCGGAGAGTGGAGCACGTTCTGGTTTTCTCTGTCGCATCTCCGCGGCGAATTGGTCCATATCGGCATGAGAGAGTTCAGGAAGACGAATCTCCCGCTCCTCAAGGAAGTGCGCAAAGCGAGCGAGGTCACGCCTGTATGCAGAGATTGTATTTCTACTGAGCGCGCGCTCCACAGCTAGGTGGCTGAGATATTCCTCTACCCAGCCATTGAAGGTGTTCGCCTCCTCAGCGACCTTCATGGCGCGTGATTGCCGCGCGAATTAAACCCGCAAAGAGCGGATGTGGTCGCGTTGGACGAGAGAGAAACTCTGGATGAGCTTGTGTTCCCACATAATATGGGTGAACTTCGCGAGGAAGCTCTACAAATTCAACGAGGTGATCGTCCGGTGATGTACCGGAGAAAACCAGTCCGGTGGCGCTAATACGTTCACGGTACTCGTTATTCACTTCGTAACGATGTCTGTGACGCTCTTCAACCAATTCAGATCCATACACTTCAGCAACAATCGAACCCTTAGAGAGTTTTGCAGGATAGAGACCAAGGCGCATAGTGCCACCCATATCTCCCTTTCCTGAGACGATTTCTTGCTGGCTAGCCATCGTAGAGATAACGGGGTTTGCAGAATTTTCATCGAACTCTGCAGAGTTCGCATCCACGATTCCGGCAAGCGTTCTCGCTGCTTCAATAACCATGCATTGCAATCCGAGGCATAGTCCAAGAGTTGGAATCTTCTTCTCGCGCGCGTAGGTGAGTGCGCCTAACTTGCCTTCAATTCCACGAACACCGAAACCTCCAGGTACGCAGATCGCGTCGACCCCACCCAGATTTAATTCAGCGCCTTCTGCCGTCTCACACGCATCACTCGGCACCCACTTGATATTGATCTTTGCATTATTTGCAAAACCACCCGCGCGAAGCGCTTCAGTTACAGAGAGGTAAGCATCTGGCAAATCAATATACTTTCCAACGAGTGCAACGTTGAGCGTGTACTTTGGATTGTGCACGACATTGAGGAGATCTCCCCACTCACCCCAGACAACATCTGTGGCATTGAGTGAGAGCCTGCGAACGATATATCCGTCGAGACCTTCAGAGTTCAATACTCGTGGAATATCGTAGATTGAAGGAGCATCAACGGCAGCAACTACTGCCTCGGGGTCCACGTCGCACATCGAAGAGATCTTCTTCTTTACGCTTGCCGGAATATCACGGTCCGAACGGATAACAATTGCATCAGGAGCAATACCGATCGAACGGAGCGCTGCAACAGAGTGTTGTGTTGGCTTGGTCTTCAATTCTCCCGATGGACCGATATAAGGCACTAGCGAGACGTGGAGATAGAAAACATTATCGCGACCAACATCTTGGCGAATCTGGCGGGCGGCCTCGAGAAATGGAAGAGATTCAATATCGCCCACTGTTCCGCCGACCTCAGTGATTACGACATCTACCCCGGCGCCACCCATTGCGCGGATACGGTCTTTAATCTCATTTGTAATATGAGGAATAACTTGAACGGTCTCTCCCAGGTACTCACCGCGACGTTCTTTCGCAATCACGCTTGAATAGACCTGGCCTGTGGTGACATTGGCAGAACCCACGAGATGGGTATCAAGAAAGCGCTCATAGTGCCCAATATCAAGATCGGTCTCTGCCCCATCATCGGTGACAAATACTTCACCGTGTTGAAAGGGATTCATGGTGCCTGGATCCACATTGATATAGGGATCGAGCTTCTGCATTGTGACAGAGAGTCCGCGCGCACGAAGGAGGCGACCAATACTTGAGGCGGTTAGGCCTTTTCCGAGACTTGAGGCAACGCCCCCGGTTACGAAGATGTGCTTAGTTACATGAGGGCTGTTCACGGAAGGTTAACTTATCACTCTTCTGAGGCGAGAGTGAGCAACTCCTGGGCGTGTTCCTTCGCACTTTCAGAACTCTCTTGACCTGAGAGAAGTCGGGCGATCTCGGTGATTCGTTCATTTCCATCGACTGAGAGGACGCTAGAGGCCGTTACAGAGCCCCCTTCATCCTTTTGTACAACTAAATGTTTATGCCCCCACGCGGCTACCTGAGGAAGATGGGTCACGACCACAACTTGAGAGAGATGCGATAGCTTCCTCAAACGGCGACCAATTTCAAGAGCAGCCTTTCCACCAACGCCACTGTCGATTTCGTCAAAGATATAAGTCCCTACTGAAGATTTCTCTGCGACAACTACCTCAATACCAAGCATTACACGCGACATCTCACCTCCGCTAGCAACTTTCGAAAG